>MGPH01000056.1 GCA_001797365.1 Deltaproteobacteria bacterium GWA2_45_12 | reverse complement strand
CCATTTATTGGAAAACAAAAACTAACGACTGCAACCCCCATCTCAACTTCTGACGCCAACTCTCCAGTTGACGGGGCGCAGTCCAGTTGGCTCCTCGCCATTCCTTGGCTGTACAACCGAATACAGCGACATTCAATAGATCGGCTTCTTCGGCGTACTCATAATCCTTCTTCCATTTTTTTGAGATGGGAATGATGTGATTTTTTACAGCATCGGTTTGGATATGATAATTGGCCTTGCTGACAATGCGCTTAACGTTCCACTCAAGATGGTACTGATTGTTTTCGATTTCTTTGAGGCGTTGGTATTCCTTGATGAGATAGAGCTTGAAGGCAGGACTGATCCACGTACCAAATTCAAAAGCGATATCCCGATGGGCATACGTGCCTCCATAACGTCCAGCTTCGGCCGTAAGACCTTTTGCTTTCGTTTTGTCCACCCACTCTTTGACACTGATCTTAAATCCGTTAAGGCCAGACTGTTCCTTGATACGTGCAAATTCGTCCCAATTAAAATGAGGGTTGTTGATTTGTTCCCAAATCCCTAAAAACTCCAAAGTGTTTCTATTTCGTAACCAATCTTTGACAAAAAAATCACCATCTTTAGATCTGATCATATCCGTCAGGCTTAAATAATCTTGCCCCTCCACATTTTGAACCGAGACGGACTGACCTTGAATACTTAGCTTTCTTTTTCTTTTAAGAAACATATTCCCCTCCCTCATTTTAATTGGGGCGAATTCGCCCCAATTAGAAATCATTTTATTTCAACTGCTTACCATAAAACCGTATAAGCCCTTAAAGACTTACCCCCCCACAAACCTTACAGGCCACGCCTCCACGGCGATAAGCTTCAGTCCTCGGGATCACGATGCAATTCCTCGTGCACACCTGTCCCCAGTGGCAACTCATTTTGTGGACCTTATTGTTGCTGACATTGAAGTACACCTGGACGTCCGCGGCAAGGGGGATGGAGAGGAATAAAAATAGAAGCCAGAGGATGAAAATTTTTTGCGTGCGGCGATAGTGGAGCATGCGGATGTGGACGATGGCAAATGGACCCAAAATAATCAAATTAAATCCTAAGATTCTTTACTATCCCTCCAAAATTTCCGCCTTCACCAATTTGGCCAAAAGCGTAAGCGATTCCTGTCAACCCAGATAGAAAAAAATTCAGAAAAAATTCAGACGCTAATGATTAAAATTTTACTCCGTCTGAATTTTTGTTGGTTCTTTTAGATGCGTTACCGTTAAGCCATGAACAACGAGGAAGGCTGGCTCTTGCTGTCGGTGCTTCGAATGCTTGCCGAGCTCAAGGGATGGTGGAGGATCTGTCCGTCGGGTTGAGAGAGACAACAAGGGCTTTGCAGGAGGCTGGAATTGAGCCGGGGCTAGCGGGGGATTTCCTTGTTTTAATGGCCGAAAAAGGAGGACATGCTTTTCCAGATCTTTGCCGCAAATTGACCGAAGTAGTTGGTCAACAAAGGGCTATGGGGGTTGAGCCCGCTTTCCTTGAACGACAGCTTACTGAAGTTCTAGGAGCATCGAGGCGGCTCACAGGAAGTGCAATGGATGGTTTGATGCTTTTTGTCCCGGAATCCCCACAAGAATCTCAAGGTGCCCGAGGACGTGCGGTATTTGTGCCAACGGCCCTTTCAGAGCCAGAAAAACCCCCATTAGGTTCGGAGACCTCTACGACACCTCAAGAAAGTCAAGGGACGAGACCCCCATCCCGGAAACCCTGGAGATGGCCTTGGTCATGGTAGAAAAGCCAAGCGATTAAAATTTTCATAGGCGTCATGATCTTCTTTTTGACCCCTCATCTACGCTTCTTGGCGCACTCAAGACCCCCCACTCCGTTTGTCAACACCATCACCGAGTTTATGACCATTTTACGATATAAAGTAAAATAGTCGTAAAAATTGACTTTTTTACGATATTCAATAAAATGGACATATGTTTCACCGTCTTTATGAAAATATTCTCAAGGATCATTTCCTGAATGAAAAAAATATGGCCTTTCTTGCAGGTCCCAGGCAGTCGGGTAAGACGACTACAGCTTGCGAATTCGAGTCCAAGCGTAACCTTTATTTGAATTGGGATAACCAAGATGATCGGCTGCTTCTGCGTTCCAAACCGGCTAAGCTTAAAGAGGTTCTGTCTTCAAGCCATTCTCCAAAGACCATCCTGATTCTGGATGAAATTCATAAAAATCCGCAATGGAAAGGTTGGCTTAAAGGATTTTACGACAAATACCACAAGGGCTTAAAAATTATCGTCACCGGTAGCGCCAGACTCGATATTTATAAAAAGGGTGGGGATAGTTTGCTCGGCCGCTACTTTCTCTATAGGCATCACCCCCTATCTTTGGGAGAGCTTCATCAAGGGGCTTTTATTAATCAGCTTTTCCGCACTCCTCTTTCTACTCCCGCCAGTTCCTGGGAGGCTTTGATGAGTTTTGGAGGTTTTCCCCAACCTTTCTTTACTGCCAGGAAGGAATCCCATGCCAAATGGGTTAGGATGAGGAAGGAATTGATTTCCAGGCAAGACATCCGGGAACTTTCCAAAATCGAGGATCTTGCTGGAGTTGAAATGCTCATGAAGATCTTGCCAGCGCGAGCAGGGGGGCTTTTGAGCTATCAAAATCTGGCAACGGATTTGAATGTGAGTGTGGATACGGTGCGCCGCTGGATCAAGCTTTTGGAAAGCCTCTATTATGTTTATCTCATTCGCCCTTATTCAAAAAATATAAAACGTTCTCTCCATAAAACTCCGAAGCTGTTTTTTTGGGATTGGTCTGAGGTCCTTGATGAGGGTGCCCGCTATGAGAATATGATCGCCTCCCATCTTTTGAAATCCGTTCATTATTGGACCGACTCGGGGTTTGGAGATTTTGATCTTCATTACTTGAGGGACAAAGAAAAAAGGGAGGTTGATTTTTTGGTTACTCGTGACGAAAAACCCTTTATTCTTGTAGAAGCCAAAAAAAGCGAGAAAAACTTAAGCCGGGATTTGTACTATTTTCAGGAATTGTTGAAGCCCGAAATTTCGGTGTTGGTTTCCGGTTCCCTCAAATCAGTGGGGATGCCTTTGCAGGAAGCCTCAAGTCCTCTTCCTATTTCTGCGGCAGACTTCTGTTCTCAAATTGTATGAACAGTAAACCAGATAGGTAGAGGGGTAGTTTTCCTAGACTTCTTTTAAGGGGCAGTGCATCTCCCCATCCTCTTTTTTTCTGCAGACCCCTCCCAAGAAAAAATTTGTGTCAATACGCTTAAGGCGGCGGGTTTTGTACGCAAACCTTATGATTATAGTGTTTTAATTCTTCATTGGTTTTTTTCATTTGGTCTTCAGCCTCTTTTCTTTGGGAAATATCACGCAAAAAAGCGCTGAAGGTGTAGGTTGGGCCAATTTTTAAGGGGGTTACCGATAATTCCACGGGGAATTCGTGGCCATTGCGATGTAGGGCCGACCGGAAAAAAATTCAGACGGCGGAAAAAAATTCAGGAAACAAAAAATTCAGACGGAGTAAACAGACAAAAATTCAGCAAAAATTCAGAAGCAAAAATTCAGACGGAAAAATTCAGACGGAGTAAATATCTAGGCTTAAAAAAAAGATAAACCTTTAATTTCTAACGATTAAAATTTTACTCCGTCTGAATTTTCTTATCCTTTCTCATTTATGAACCAAAGAAACGGGTGATCAGCGCCGCGCCTTACCGGGACCGTGTCGTGCATCACGCCATTCACAATATTCTTGAGCCTATTTTCGATCCCACTTTTATTTCTGATTCCTACGCAACCCGCAAAGGCAAGGGAACACATGCGGCACTTAACCGCTTTCAGGACTTTGCCCGTAAGGCCAAGTACACCTTGAAATGTGATATCCGCCAGTACTTTCCCAGCATTGATCATGACGTTTTGTTGAAACTGATTGAACGAAAAATTGGCTGCAAAGATACCCTGTGGTTGATCGAAAAGATTTTGAGTTCACAGAGAGAATATGGTAATGGCGCAAACTTTGCATCCATCCAGACAGACAGACAGATTGGTATCCCTATAGGCAATTTGACCTCACAGTTTTTTGCCAACGTTTATCTGAACGGGCTGGATCATTTTATAAAAGAAAAATTGGGTTGTCGATATTATCTGCGGTACATGGATGACTTCGTTGTTTTGCACGATGACAAAAATTTCCTGTGGCTGGCCAAAAAAGAAATCCAAACTTATCTGGATGAGATTTATCTTAAACTTCACGAAAATAAATGCCGTATTTTTTCAACGGAACAGGGAGTTCCTTTTTTAGGCATGACAATATCTGCCGAACGACGCCGATTGAAACGACAGAACGTTCTCAGGTTCAAAAGACGCATGCGCAGATATCAGGAACTTTATGGTTATGACAAAATTGACTGGAAGCACATCCACCAATCCATTCAAGCATGGATAGGCCATGCAAAACACGCCGATTCTTACCGATTAAGAGAATTGATTTTTGAGGAAATTGTCTTTAAAAGATTTGATCAGGGTGATTGATCATACCGGCGGCGGTTCCTGGAACAACAACGATTGGAACAACCGTTCGGCCAATCGCAACAACGACAATGCTGACAACCGTAACAACAATGTCGGCTTCCGCGTCGCGTGGCCGTCGCCCCAGCACTCCCTGATACGGAGTCAAAAATTCTTCGGGCCGGAATTTCGTCTGTCAAGACGGACGAGAGACAAAAATTCAGACGGAGTAAATATTTAAGCTTACAAAAAAGATAAATCTTTCATTTCTAACGATTAAAATTTTCCTCCGTCTGAATTTTTCTTATTAACAAAAAGAAAAAAGGTTTATGCCGAAGCAAAAGAAAGAAATCCGGCCAGATGGTCAGGCGCCACAAGAAATTGGCAACCGATACGAGAGGTAAAATTAAACTGGTTGAAAAATGATCAAATAAACTTTAACGAGGAATCAACTCAAATGGCTTGTTAATAAAATGCGACAACTATCCTGAAATTTTCCGCCTTTGCCATGCAGTTTTTTTCTCTCTTTCACGTTCAAGCTGGTCAGCAGGCTTAAATCATCTTTTTCAACAGCCTTTTGTCGGCAACGATCTTGAAACTCGCATTCGCCACAGTGCCGATTCAAGACGAGATCAGGTGGTGAATCGCCGGAGGTTAACTCGACGATTTTTTCGACAAGCTTCTTCACTCGATTTTTCAATGATGAAGTCTTTATTTTCGCTGTGGCATGATTGTCGCCGTGAATAATCCTACCAAATCCAACTTCGCGGCCAGACATTTCTGATAAGACGAAAGCGTCAAAGGCTAATAACAACTTGTCGTCTCGGGTGAGTTTATTGGTGAAGATGAACCGGGTCGGGATAAATTGTGCAACTTTACCGCGCCCTTCTGGAGGAACGCGCTCCACCGCATGAATGACGGATTCCAATTGCGGTGTCTGGACTATAAAATCTGTCGCCAATCGCCATTTGGCGGTCTTCGCGTCCTCCGAGGAGGGCCTGCTGACGCATCCATCTCGGGCACTTCCTTCCAATAAATACTCAACGCCCTTATTCCGGTATAACTCGTTTTGGGCATGAAACCAGTCAGCGTATGCATTCCCAGTTTTGCCTTCGCCGACTGACGTGAGAAAACATTTGGTAGAACATTTGAGGTAGGCCTCGAAAATATCAGAAGTGATTTTCATGCGCGCAGATTGCCACGGTCTTGAAAAAAGCACATCTTCCAGCACTGGTGTGGGCGACGCAGAGGGGACGGGTGTGTATTGAACTGGTCGATAATTGAGTGAACAACTCCCGCCTTTCTGGGCGGGGGTATTCAAATGCCGGTTCTCATAAAATGGGGTCTGGAGACCTCGAAATATTTTAAATACCCCATTGAGCTTCAAAATTTACCTGAAATATCAAGCTTATACCTCATTTTATTTGGCTTGTTTCTTGCATATTATTTTCAGAAGACCCGTGTCTCGGTGTATACTTTTATGGGAAAAGGAGAAGTATGAAAGGCGTTTCCATCAATCAAATCGTTGATTCACTCATTCGGGATAACGAGAACCCACTCGATACCGCAGAATTAAGTCAGGTCGAATTGCTCTTGACTGATTTGGAAAGCGCCGTTGGCGACGGCAACCAGGAAGTTTCTTACGAGGAATGGTTACGCATTAAATCCTCGCCTGAATATGGATCCCTATTTGAGAACGATATCTTCAACAGCGATTACCCGGGTACTCAAAGAAATCATGTCTCCGGCACCATTCAAGTCCTGTTTGCAACACCACCATTGACCGCAAAGAAACCAGCGGCTAACGTTACCCCCCCCCCGCAGATTACAGATTTAAGCGACATCTCCGAATTAGAACTCAATGCCTACACTGAACAGGTGGCGGAATACCTGCTAAACGACGCCATCCCTTTGCAAACCAGACTTTTCCATGGTGAAGTCTCCGCTAAATTACTGATCAAGGCGGATCATAACCTGGAGGCTGCGAGCGTTTACGAAACCCTTTCCACGTTGGCACCTAAAAATAGATCGTATCCGGAAGCAGTGGAGCGGGTGTCACAATTGGAGGAAACAACTCAGAATTATTTTTCGGAACAGCATAAGCAAAAAAATGCCCAGAACACACTCGTCACGCTGCTACTCTCGTCACAAGTCATCTACGATTGGTTAATGCAAGGCATGGAGTATCAAGAATCATGGATCGGCGAGGCCGAACATTTTTGGCTCCCCGAACACAGCGCAAAAACTTATATTGCTAAAGTTAAGCCGCTGCTCACTGATTTTTTAAAAAAATGGGAGTATCTTGCATCAACCGGCAACTTCAATTCGACAACAGATATTTTTCGCGAAATTGAAAAAGGAGATAATAATGCCGCCGAAGGCTGTAAAATTTTTCAGGAGATGATTTTTCTCACGGGATCCGGCAAGCATAACCTCGGATATACTCATCATTATGCCATAAAAGCCTTCATTGACGCTGAGAGGATTCAAGATCCCGCTGAAAAAACGAAACATATTCTTGAGAATACAAATCAATGGCTACTCACCAACGGGGAATCTTATGGTGCCGCCTATCAGAACCCCGCTGAGGACCACGGGCGTAAGCCCGTGGGTGAAAGCGGGTAGCAGCGAAGCTGCTAATGTTTTATAGGGA
>MGPH01000055.1:4146-15335 GCA_001797365.1 Deltaproteobacteria bacterium GWA2_45_12 | reverse complement strand
GAATGTAAGTAGGGGTGGCTCGCTTGCTGCACCCTTAAAGGGTCTGGCAAACGAGGACCCCTACATGATGCATTCATCAATTGATTTATGAGAGTTATAATTCATTACGAATGTTCAGCATGTAAACGCCGCAATTATACATCTAAAAAGAACAAGAGTAAGCATTCTGAAAAGATGAAGGTGAGCAAGCACTGCCGTTTTTGCCGCAAACACACTTTGCACGAGGAAACAAAATAAAAACCTCTATTTTCCATTTTCTCATGCCATTTTCTAAAACTTCCGCATTAGAAAATAGTATGGGAAAATAGAGGAAAATTTCCTGCGGAAATTTTAGGGGAGTAGCTCAGTTGGTAGAGCGGCGGTCTCCAAAACCGTAGGTCGCAGGTTCGATCCCTGTCTCCCCTGCATAAATGGTGGGAGATAGAAAAAATTTAAGTTGCTGGTCTCCAAAACCGTAGGTCGTCCGCCGACGGCGGATCTCCCCTGCATAAATGGTGGGAGATAGAAAAATTTAAGGTGGGGAGATAAAAATCAGGGTGGATAGTAAATATGGAACCAAAAAATTGGGTTAACATTGGGTTTTCTCTTATTGCGTTGGTTGTTTTTTTTGTTTCAAAACAGGTGATGCTTTTGGTTTTTGATTTATTTCGATTGCCTGTTTTTGATGAATGGGTGGTGAGCCTTCCTGTGATTACGGCTTTGGTTTTGGGGTTGGTTACTTTTTTTGGTTTGAAAAAATGGAATGCGGCAAGCCAGTTTGGCCTTGAGGTTGTTTCTGAACTAGTCAAGGTGACTTGGCCTTTAAGAAAAGAAACCCTTGTTTCTACAGTGATTGTCGCAATTATGGTGGGAATTGCTTCTTTGTTTTTAGTGACCTTTGACACTGTGTGGGCTTTTTTAACAACGAAGTTTTTTTCTTTATAAAATAATACTTTGAATATTGTTTATTGAAGTTATTTCATAAGAGGTTTTTATGACTAAGAATTGGTATGTTGTTCATACATATTCGGGTTTTGAGCAGAAAGCCAAACAAGCTTTGGAAGAACGTATTAAGTCTCATAAAATGGCCGCCTTTTTTGAGGAGATATTGGTTCCTTCTGAAAACGTGGTTGAAATCCGCAAGGGACAAAAAAAGACGACGACCCGTAAATTTTTTCCAAGTTATATTCTTGTCAAAATGGAATTAAATGATAATACGTGGCACCTTGTTCGGGGAACCCCCCGAATTACTGGCTTTGTGGGAAATAGTACCAGTCCTCCTGTGATTCCTGAAGAAGAGGTTCGCAAGATTTCCCAAAAAATTGATGAAGGGCAAATGAAGCCCAAAATGAAAGTGATTTTTGAGAAGGGCGAGTCAGTGCGCGTGATCGATGGGCCTTTTAATACCTTTAACGGGCTTGTTGATGAGGTAAATCCTGAAAAGGGCCGTCTTAAAGTTTTGGTGAGTATTTTTGGACGTGCGACTCCTGTAGAACTTGAATTTACTCAAGTTGAAAAGAATGTGTGAAGTGTGAAGGTGTGTGGGTGCCGTGTACGGGCGTATAGCAATACGCCCGTACCTGACATCTACCAACCTATACACTGATGATAAATGGCTAAGAAAATTGTTACCTATGTTAAATTGCAATGCCCGGCAGGGGCTGCCAATCCTGCTCCTCCTGTTGGTCCTGCTTTGGGTCAACATGGGGTGAATATCATGGAATTTTGCAAGCAGTTCAATGCCGCCACTCAGAAGCAGGCCGGCATGATTATTCCTTGTATCATTACTGTATATTCGGATCGTTCTTTCACTTTTATTTTGAAGACACCTCCAGCTTCCATATTGTTGTTAAAGGCTGCCAAGATTGAAAAGGGAAGTGGGCAAACAGGAAAAGAAAAAGTGGGTAAAGTGACCAAGGCACAGGTTGAAGAAATTGCAAAAATCAAATTAAAAGACCTTAACTGCACTAAGCTTGAGTCGGCCGTTAAAAGTGTTGCTGGTACGGCTCGCAGCATGGGGCTTGAGGTTATATAATACGTAAGGGCGATTCATGAATCGCCCTTACAGAGAGAGGAATTTTATGTCTAGCAAACGGTATAAAGAATTAAGAAAAAAGGTGGATCCCACCAAAAAATATCCCCTTGACCAGGCTGTACAACTTGTTTCTGAAATGGGGGGAGCCAAGTTTGATCAAACAGTGGAAGTTGCTCTTCGTTTGGGCACTGATTCAAAGCAATCCGACCAAAACGTTCGTGGAGCCACAAACATGCCCCATGGTTTGGGAAAGCAAGTAAGAGTTCTTGTATTTGCCAAGGGGGCTAAAGAAGCTGAAGCCAAAGAGGCGGGAGCTGATTTTGTAGGTAGCGATGATTTGGTCAAAAAAATTAATGAAGGATGGATGGATTTTGACAAAGTGATTGCATCCCCTGACATGATGGTGGCAGTAAGTAAGGTTGGAAAAATTTTGGGTCCTCGTGGACTTATGCCAAATCCTAAAACAGGAACTGTAACCCAGGATGTCGGCAAGGCCGTGAAAGAATGTAAGCTTGGAAAAGCAGCTTTCAAAACAGACAAGGCCAGTATTATCCATTGTGCCATTGGCAAGGTATCCTTTGGCCCCCAAAAAATTAAGGATAATTTAAAAAGTCTTTTGGATGAAGTCATCAAACTTAAACCTTCGGCGGCTAAAGGGATTTATTTAAAAGGTCTTACCCTAAGTGCCACCTTGAGCCCTGGAATTCGGGTGGATATGGGGAGTTTGGAAATTTAAAAAACGTAAGAGGATTTTATGAATCGTGAACAAAAAGCCATTGAAATTGAAAATCTTAAAGCAAAATTTTTAAAGTCACAGTTAACCATTGTTGCAGATTACAAAGGCATGACTGTGGATGCCATTAATCAATTGCGTCGCAAGCTTGAGGAAAAGCAATCATCTCTAAAGGTGATTAAAAATCGTTTGGCTAAAATAGCTGTAAAGGGCACGCCCTCTGAGTTTTTGGCGCAATATTTTATCGGCACCACGGCTGTGGCAACCAGTGAGCTTGATCCAACGGGTCCGGCAAAAGTGATTGTTGAATTTTCAAAAAATAACGAATTGATCAAATTTAAAGGAGCGGTCATGGGGTCTCAGGCGATGAGTTCTGAGCAAATCAAGACCTTGGCTTCGCTTCCTTCAAAAGAAGAGCTTATTGCAAAAGCGATGGGTTCCATGTTGGCTCCTGCACGGAATTGGGTGTGTGTGTTGGCTCAAATTCCACGCCAGGTGGTCAATGTGTTGGCGGCTATTCGCGATCAAAAGGAGAAATCATCGTAAGTAGGGGCCCCGCATTGCAGGGTCCGTACAAATTTTTTTAGGAGTTTGTTAGGTAGCTATGGGCTGGGACATGAAGGTTTTGTGTCTTGCCAAGGAAGCGACTAGCAACTTTATGTTCCATGACACAAATCTCTAGCGATCAAATCCTAGAAGCTGTTTCCAAAATGACTGTTTTGGAAGTTTCCGAACTTGTTAAAAAGTTCGAAGGAAAATTTGGCGTATCGGCAGCAGCCCCAGTGGCTGTAGCTGCTGCTGGCGGTGGCGCTGCTGCTGCCCCTGCAGAAGAAAAGACCGAATTTGCCGTTGTCTTGACCTCAACCGGCGACAACAAAATTGGTGTCATTAAGGAAATCCGCGTTATCACAAGCCTTGGTTTAAAAGAAGCCAAAGACCTTGCTGAAGGAGCCATGCCTAAGACTGTTAAAGAAGGCGTTTCCAAAGATGATGCCAAAAAGTTCAAAGAGCAGCTTGAAAAAGCGGGCGCCAAGGTTGAACTTAAGTAATTTTTAGGGGTTTAAAGCTTAATATTATTTAAGTTTTTAAGCCCCTTTGGCTTTTTCTGCTCTTCCACAAATAGGATCAGAAGGCAAAGGTAGATATGCGGCCTTGGCCTTTTTGAACTTACATATATACGTTATTAAGGAGTTAAATCCATGCCTCAACTTACGGCTTCCAATTTTCGTCTTCGTAAGGAATTTTCACGGATCAAAAAAGTGGTTGATATTCCAAACCTGATTGAACTTCAGCGCAATTCGTATATTAAATTTCTCCAGTTTGACGCTCTTCCTGATCAGCGCAAGGACGAAGGTTTACAGACCATTTTCAAGAGCGTTTTTCCCATTACCGACTTTAACAACACGGCCTCCCTTGAATTTGTCAGTTATAGTTTTGAAAAACCCAAGTATGAAATGATGGAATGCCGTCAACGCGGAATGACCTACGAAGTTCCTGTGAAGGTAATCGTACGTCTTGTGGTGTGGGACAATGACCCGGAAACTGGTGCCCAGTCAATCCGTGATGTTAAAGAGCAGGAAGTCTATTTTGGAACCATTCCCCTCATGACTCGTAACGGTACCTTTATTATCAATGGTACCGAAAGAGTGATCGTTTCGCAGTTACATCGTTCTCCTGGTATTTTCTTTGAACATGACAAGGGAAAGACACATGCTTCCGGCAAATTACTTTATTCGGCCCGTGCGATTCCTTATCGTGGCTCATGGCTTGATTTTGAATTTGACACCAAAGATTTACTCTATGTTCGTATTGACCGTCGACGTAAGTTGCCTGTTACCATCCTGCTGCGTTCGCTAGGGCTTTCCGAAGAAGAAATCTTAAACACTTTTTATTTAAGTGAAACGATCCGTCTTGACGGGAAAAAAATAATCAAAAGTGTCAACCCTGAAGTGCTTAAATTTCAGCGTGCGGTGCGTGATATTGAACATCCCAAATCAGGTGAAGTGATTGTCAAAAAAGGCCGTAAATTTACCCAAAATCTTTTGGATAAAATGGCCCAGGCTAAAATCAACGAATTGGCCATTGATGAAGAGGAAATCATTGACCGTGTTGTCGCCCATGATGTGGTTGATAAAAATACCGGTGAAGTTGTTTTGGCCACTAACGATGTTTTGACCAAAGAAAAAATAGAAGAGCTTTACACACGAAAGATAAAAGAAGTCAGTCTTCTTTTTATCGATAACCTGAATGTGGGATCCTATATCCGCAATACTCTTTTAATTGATAAAGTCAAAAATTCGGAAGAGGCTGTGATCGAAATTTATAAACGTCTTCGTCCGGGAGATCCTTCCACCCTGGAAGCAGCAACAGCCCTTTTTGAAAACCTTTTCTTCAATCCTGAACGCTACGATTTGTCACGTGTGGGGCGTCTTAAAATCAATTACAAATTTGGTTTTGATGTACCCTTGGAAGTGACCACTCTTCGCAAGGAAGATATCTTGGAAATTGTTCGTTATCTTCTTAACCTTAAAGATGGTCGTGGCATGGTTGATGATATCGATCATTTGGGGAATCGCCGTATTCGTGCTGTCGGTGAATTATTGGAAAATCAATATCGCATCGGCTTGGTACGTATGGAACGCGCCATTAAAGAACGCATGAGTTTGCAGGAAATTGAAACTCTCATGCCCAATGATCTTATCAACGCCAAACCCGTTTCGGCTGTCGTGAAGGAGTTTTTTGGCTCATCCCAGTTGTCCCAGTTCATGGATCAAACCAATCCTCTTTCTGAAATTACACACAAGCGCCGTCTTTCAGCTCTTGGACCAGGAGGGTTAACCCGTGAGCGTGCCGGTTTTGAAGTGCGTGACGTGCATGCCACCCACTATGGTCGTATTTGTCCCATTGAAACACCCGAAGGTCCGAATATCGGTTTGATCGCTTCACTTTCAACCTATGCCCGTGTCAATGAGTACGGATTTATTGAAACGCCTTATCGCAAGGTTGAAGGGGGCCGGGTGACCGATGAAGTGGCCTACTATTCTGCCTTGGATGAAGCCAATCACGTGATTGGTCAGGCCAATGCCAAGCTCGATGCAAAAGGTCATTTTATCGACCAATTGGTCAGCTGCCGTAAAAATGGCGAGTTCATGATGGTCAACAAGGATGAAGTGGATCTGATGGACGTTTCTCCCAATCAGTTGGTCAGTATTGCCGCTTCTCTTATCCCATTTTTGGAACATGATGACGCCAACCGTGCTCTCATGGGTTCAAACATGCAACGTCAGGCCGTGCCTTTGCTTCGGTCTCGTTCACCCATTGTGGGTACGGGGATCGAACCCATTGTGGCTCGTGATTCAGGAATTACAGTGGTTACAGACCGTGATGGTATTGTTATTTCAGTTGACGCTTCGCGCATTGTGGTGAAAGCGGACAAAGCCAAAAAGAAAGACGGAACCCAGACAGAAGTTGATATTTACAACATGCTTAAATATCAGCGTTCCAATCAGAACACCTGTATCAACCAGATTCCTTTGGTCAGTGTGGGCGATCACATCAAAAAAGGTGAGATCATCGCCGATGGATGCTCCACTGAAAGAGGCGAGTTGGCTTTGGGCCAAAACGTGACAGTGGCCTTCATGCCCTGGGGCGGTTTCAACTTTGAAGATTCCGTGCTTATCAGCGAACGCCTGGTCAAGGAAGATACCTTTACCTCCATTCATATTGAGGAATTTGAATGTATTGCCCGCGACACAAAATTGGGTCGTGAGGAAATTACCCGCGATATTCCCAATGTAGGGGAAGAAGCTCTGAAAAATTTGGATGAGTCTGGCATTGTAAGAATTGGGGCTGAAGTAAAGCCTGATGATATTTTGGTGGGTAAGATTACTCCCAAGGGAGAGACCCAACTTTCTCCTGAGGAAAAACTCTTGCGAGCCATCTTTGGTGAAAAAGCCGGTGATGTAAAAGATTCGTCGCTGCGCGTGGGGCCTGGCATTGTGGGTACCGTTATTGCCACTCAGGTATTTTCTCGCGAAGGAATTGACTTGGACGAACGTTCCAGGGAACAGCAGGACGAAGCCACCAAAAAGCTCCAGAAAGATCAGGGAGACGAATTGGGTGTGGTACGCATTTCGGCAGAAAAAAAATTGGCCCAATTGCTTGTAGGCCAAACTTCGTCTTCCAAAGTCATGGATGATGATGGTGAAAGAGTTCTTTTGGTCAAGGGTAAAAAGATCACCGAATCCATGCTCAAACAAATCCCCTTTGAGAAATGGAAGGAAATTTCCGTGGAAGGTGGCGATGGTTTGGAGGACCAGATTGGTGACATTTTGGAAGAGATGGAAGACCAAATGGACTTGGTTCGTATGGTCTATGATCAAAAAGTCAATCGCCTGAAAAAGGGAGATGAGCTTCCTCCAGGAGTGATCAAAATCGTCAAGGTCTATGTAGCCATCAAACGTAAAATGATGGTGGGGGACAAGGTGGCCGGACGTCACGGAAACAAGGGTGTTATCAGCCGTATCTTGCCTGAAGAAGACATGCCCTATATGGAAGATGGAACTCCTGTGGATGTGGTGTTAAACCCCTTGGGCGTGCCTTCTCGTATGAATATCGGACAAATTCTTGAAGTACACCTGGGTCGTGCGGGTCGTGCCTTGGGCCATAAAATACGGACTTTTTTAACGGATCATTTTAACAAAGATGATTTTGCCGCATTTGTTAAAAAGATTTACCAATCACCTTCGGTGAATGAGTTTATTGAATCGGCAACCCAGGATGAACTTTTGGCTTTGGCCAAAGATCTGGGGCATGGTGTTTATTTCAATACGCCTGTGTTTGATGGAGCCCGCGAAGAAGAAATTAAATATCTTCTTGGTTTGGCGGGTGTTCCTGAGTCAGGTCAGGTCACTTTGTTTGATGGACGTACAGGGGATGCTTTTGAACATCCTGTCACTGTGGGGGATATGTACATTTTGAAATTACACCACTTGGTTGACGACAAGATTCATGCCCGTTCCATTGGACCTTACTCGCTGGTCACCCAACAACCTTTGGGCGGTAAAGCCCAGTTCGGGGGACAACGTATGGGGGAAATGGAAGTATGGGCCATGGAAGCTTACGGCGCCAGCTATGCGCTTCAGGAATTCCTTACGGTTAAGTCCGATGATGTTATTGGTCGTACGCGCATGTATGAGCACATTGTCAAGGGAGACCACACCCTTGAACCAGGGCTCCCTGAATCTTTCAAAGTGCTCATCAAGGAAATGCAAAGCTTGGCCCTTAATGTCGAATTGATCGAAGAAAAATAATTTCTTTCCTGTGTCTTTTAACCGGTAGATTTTAAAACTACGGGTTGAAGTCTTAAGGAAAGGGGAAGCAAAATATGGATATCACTTCTTTTTTTGAAAAACCCAAAGACCCTTCATGCTATTCATCCGTGAAGGTTTCAATTGCCAGCCCCGACATGATTCGTAGTTGGTCCTTTGGAGAAGTTAAAAAGCCGGAGACCATCAACTACCGTACGTTTAAGCCGGAACGTGACGGTTTGTTTTGTGCCAAAATTTTTGGACCCGTCAAAGATTACGAATGCAATTGCGGTAAGTACAAGCGCATGAAACATCGTGGCATTGTCTGCGAAAAATGCGGAGTGGAAGTAATCCAGTCAAAAGTGCGCCGCGAACGCATGGGACATATCAACCTGGCAACTCCTGTGGCTCATATCTGGTTCCTTAAAAGCTTGCCATCCCGTATCGGGACTCTTCTGGATGTCAGTTTGAAAGATCTTGAGCGTGTCTTGTATTGTGAATCTTATATCGTGACCGATGCGGGTTCCAGTAAGCTTTCAAACGGAGATATTTTAAGCGAAGATGAATATCAAAAAGCGCGCGCTCAGTTTGGCGGTGACTTCGAAGCCTCCATGGGCGGAGCCGCTGTGCGTGAAATGCTTCGTAAGATTGATCTTGAGGTGTTGGGCAAGCAACTTAGAAAAGATCTTGAAAAAACATCTTCCGAAGCCACAAAGAAAAAATTGTCTAAACGGTTGCGCGTGGTTGAAGCCCTTAAAGAGTCGGGTAATCATCCCGAATGGATGATGATGGAAGTGGTTCCTGTGATTCCCCCTGATTTACGTCCCCTTGTTCCCTTGGAAGGGGGCCGTTTTGCCACATCCGATTTGAATGATTTATACCGGCGAGTCATCAACCGAAACAATCGTTTGAAGCGCCTTCAAGAATTAAATGCTCCTGAAATTATTATTCGCAACGAAATGCGTATGTTGCAGGAAGCTGTTGATGCTCTTTTAGATAACGGCCGTCGTGGAAAAGTTTTTACAGGCCCGAACAAACGTCCTCTTCGTTCGCTTTCTGACATGATCAAAGGCAAACAAGGGCGTTTCCGCCAAAACCTTTTGGGTAAGCGCGTCGATTATTCGGGACGTTCGGTTATCGTGGTTGGTCCCCATCTTCGCTTGCACCAATGCGGTCTTCCCAAAAAGATGGCTTTGGAACTTTTCAAGCCCTTCATTTTCCAACGTCTGGAAGAAAAAGGTTTTGTTTCTACCATCAAGAGTGCCCGAAAAATGGTTGAAAAAGAAAGGCCCGAGGTATGGGATGTCTTGGAAGAAGTGATCAAAGAACACCCCGTTATTCTAAACCGTGCTCCCACACTGCATCGTTTGGGGATGCAGGCTTTTGAGCCCATTCTTACAGAAGGAAAAGCCATTCAGTTACACCCCCTTGTTTGCGCGGCTTTTAACGCCGACTTCGACGGGGATCAAATGGCGGTTCATATTCCTCTTTCCATTGAAGCACAAATTGAGACTCGTGTGCTTATGATGTCGACAAATAACATTCTTTCTCCTGCCAATGGCAAACCCATTATTGTTCCCACCCAGGACATGGTTTTGGGAATTTATTACATGACCCGCGAAAAACAGGGCGCACGTGGAGCTGGCAAAATTTTCTCCAGCCCCAAAGAAGTACGTTCGGCCTGGGATAATAGTGTGGTTGACCTTCATGCCCAAATTAAGGTCCGTTTACGTGGAGAAATGGAAGAAACAACAGTGGGAAGAACTTTGCTGAGCGAAATTTTGCCTGAAAAAATTCCGTTTAAAATTATCAACCGGGTCATGGATAAAAAGGCCATCGCTGAACTGGTTGATCTTTGTTACCGAATTGCAGGCAATAAACAGACTGTTTTATTGGCAGACAGGCTTAAGAATATAGGTTTTGAATTTGCAACCCGAGCCGGTATTTCCATTGCGCTTGATGACATGATTGTTCCTGCCAACAAACAAAAATTCTTGGATGATGCCTATAAACAAATCGCTGAAATTGAAAATCAGTATGTCGAAGGTTTAATCACCGACGGAGAACGCTATAACAAGGTGGTTGATATCTGGGCGCAGGTGACAGAAGCTATTTCGGGTGAAATGATCCGTGGGATGAGCCAGCAGATCGGTGCCGATGGCAAGCGTATGCCAAGCTTTAACCCTGTTTACATCATGGCCGATTCAGGAGCCCGTGGTTCGCAGCAGCAAATGCGTCAGTTGGCCGGTATGCGTGGTTTGATGGCCAAGCCCTCTGGTGAAATTATCGAAACCCCCATTACGGCTAATTTCCGTGAAGGGCTCACTGTGTTGCAGTACTTTATTTCAACACACGGTGCTCGTAAGGGGTTGGCCGATACGGCTCTTAAGACAGCCAATTCAGGCTATCTGACACGTCGCTTGGTCGATGTGGCTCAGGACATGATTGTGAATATTGATGATTGCGGAACCTTGGATGGTATTGAAATGACACCCCTTGTTGAAGGGGGAGAAGTCATTGAGGCTTTGGGAGATCGTATTTTGGGTCGTGTGGCCTTAGATGATGTGGCTGACCCTTATACAAGTGAAGTTTTGGTGCCTGCCGGAAAGGAAATTAATGAAGAACTGGTTGAAAAAATCGAAGATGCCGGTTTGGAAAAAGTAAGGATCCGTTCCGTGCTTACCTGCCAGGCAAGGCAAGGTGTGTGCATTAAGTGCTATGGCCGTGATTTGGCCCGTGGGCACATGGTGAATATTGGTGAAACCGTGGGGGTGATTGCCGCCCAGTCAATCGGTGAACCGGGAACCCAGTTGACCATGCGTACCTTCCACGTGGGGGGGGCTGCTTCTCGTCGAGCGGAACAATCGACCTTGGAATCCCGTCATGATGGCGTTGTCCGTCTTATCAATGTTCGTGTGGTGACCAATAAACAACGAAATCTTACGGTGATGAATCGTCACGGTGAAATTGCCATCATGGATGAAACAGGTCGTGAACGTGAAAGATATTCCTTGGTGTACGGTGCCATTCTCAAATTTAAAGAAGGTGACAAGGTTAAGGTTAAAAGTCTTTTAGCCGAATGGGATCCTTACACGGTTCCCATTATCACTGAAGTGGCAGGGGTTATTAAATA
>MGPH01000055.1:2365-4139 GCA_001797365.1 Deltaproteobacteria bacterium GWA2_45_12 | reverse complement strand
CTTATTGAAGGGCAAAGTTTGCAAGAAGTGATCGATGAAGTGACTGGTCTTGCTCGTAAAGTGGTCACCCAAGGCAAGAATGCCAATCTTCGTCCTCGTGTTTCCATTAAAGATGAAAAAGGACGTACGATCAAATTGCCCCATGCCGATTCGGAAGCCCGTTACCTTTTGCCCATTAGTGCCAACATTGTTGTCGGTAACAACGAGAAGGTTCAGGCCGGTGATGTTATCGCCAAGATTCCTCGTGAAACCACAAAAACGAAGGATATTACCGGTGGGTTGCCTCGTGTTGCTGAATTATTTGAAGCCCGCAAACCCAAAGAGTGTGCGGTTATCAGCGAAATTGATGGTTACGTCACTTTCGGAAAAGACACCAAAGGCAAGCGTAAGCTCATTGTGAAACCGGATGTGGGAGAGTCCAAAGAATATCTCATCCCCAAAGGGAAACATATTGCCGTGCACGAAGGTGAATTTGTGCGAGCCGGGGAAGCTTTGATGGACGGTTCTTCAAACCCCCATGATATTTTGCAGATTTTGGGTGAAAAGGCCCTGGCTAAATATCTGACTGATGAAGTTCAGGAAGTGTACCGTTTGCAAGGTGTAAAAATTAACGACAAACATATTGAAGTGATCGTTCGTCAAATGCTGCGTAAGGTGCGCATTGTTAATCCGGGAGATACCCGTTTCCTTATTGATGAACAGGTTGAACGTTTCTCTTTTGAAGAAGTCAATAAAGAGGTCCGCAAGAAAAAAGGCAAGCCCGCCATTGCCGAGCCCTTGTTGTTGGGAATTACCAAGGCTTCGTTGACAACTGAAAGTTTCATGTCGGCTGCTTCATTCCAGGAAACAACCAAGGTGTTGACTGAGGCGGCTTTGTCCGGAAAAAGCGACTCGCTTCGTGGCTTGAAAGAAAACGTGATTATGGGACGCCTGATCCCGGCCGGTACGGGTTTAAGGAAGTATCGTATCCTTAAAATCAAGGTTGATGAGGAAGGGTTGCCCGAAGATGGTATTACCATTGAAGCTGTAGCGAGTTAAATTTTTGGAACAAGGATTCATGGGAAATTGCCGGTTAAAAAAATTAGCTAGTTTCACCCCTAAGCCTTCTTGACATCCATAAAAACTTCTGTTAACTTCGCGACTCTTTTTGTGAAGCCTGCCTTTTTCATGTTTAAGTATATGAAATAGTTGGGTTTTTTGGTTGGAAGTTCAAAACGATCGAACTTCTTTTTGTTATACGTTTTTTATTAAAAAGGTTGAAGAGATTTTATGCCGACAATTAATCAGTTAGTCAAAGAAGGTCGTGTTCAGGCTCATCGAAAAAATATGGCGCCGGCTTTGGGGGAGTGCCCTCAAAAGCGGGGTGTGTGTGTCCGTGTTTATACAACAACACCCAAAAAGCCGAATTCCGCTTTACGCAAAGTGGCTCGTGTTCGCTTAACCAACGGAATTGAAGTGACAGCTTACATCCCCGGTGAAGGCCATAATTTGCAGGAACACTCAGTGGTCATGATTCGTGGGGGTCGTGTGAAAGACCTGCCCGGTGTTCGTTACCATATTATTCGTGGCACCCTTGATACTCAAGGTGTGGAAAAGCGTCGTAGGGGCCGTAGTAAATACGGAGCAAAAAAACCTAAGTAAATGTTGGGGTGTCAGAAGTCAGGAATCAGAAGTCAGAATATTTTCAAAAGATTTTATTCCGAATCCTGGTTCCTGGATCCTGACTTCTTCAAAGAAATATGTCTCGAAAAGGTGCAGCCGTTAAAAGGCAAAT
>MGPH01000055.1:0-2346 GCA_001797365.1 Deltaproteobacteria bacterium GWA2_45_12 | reverse complement strand
TGTTCAAGCAGGCCCTGGAAAATGTAAAGCCCATCCTGGAAGTTCGTTCCCGTCGTGTGGGTGGGGCCAACTATCAAGTCCCCATGGAAGTGCGTGCTGAACGCAAAGTATCTTTGGGTATGAAGTGGCTTGTTGAAAGTGCCAGAAATCGTGGTGAAAAAAACATGCATCAAAAATTGGCCGGCGAATTTTTGGATGTTTTGGATGGCAAGGGTGGGGCCATAAAAAAACGAGAAGAGGTACATCGTATGGCTGAAGCTAACCGTGCTTTTGCCCATTACCGTTGGTAATCTTATGGACTTAGCCAAACTGCGAAATATTGGGATTATGGCTCATATAGATGCCGGTAAAACAACGACGACGGAACGTGTTCTTTACTATACGGGCAAGGTTCACAAGATTGGCGAAGTTCACGATGGTACGGCCACGATGGATTGGATGATCCAAGAGCAGGAACGTGGCATTACCATTACCTCGGCTGCGACCACCTGTTCATGGAGTGGGCATCAAATCAATATTATTGATACCCCGGGGCATGTTGATTTTACCATCGAAGTGGAACGTTCCTTAAGAGTTCTTGATGGGGCTGTGGGTGTTTTTTGTGCCGTAGGAGGTGTTGAACCTCAAAGCGAAACAGTGTGGCGTCAGGCGGACAAATACCATGTTCCGCGCATTGCCTTTATTAATAAGATGGATCGAGTGGGTGCCAATTTTATGGGTTGTGTTCAGGAAATTTCGGTTAAGCTTAATCACAAGCCCGTGCCCATTCAGCTTCCCTATGGCTCCGAAGATCAGTTTAAGGGCATCCTTGATCTTGTCCGAATGAAAGCAGTTGTTTGGGAAGAAGAAACCTTGGGTGCTGGGTTTCATGATGAAGAAATCCCTGCAAACCTTCTTGATGAAGCCAAAAAATACCGTGAACAAATGATTGAAGCTGTTGCTGAAGAAGAAGAGTCCTTGCTTGAAAAATATTTGGCAGGAAGTGCTGTTTCTGAAGATGAGATTTGGAGTGCGCTTCGCAAGGCATGTGTTTCGATGAAGATTATTCCTGTTGTTTGTGGTTCTGCCTTCAAAAATAAGGGTGTTCAACCCTTGCTCGATGCTGTTGTTAAGCTTCTTCCTTCTCCTTTGGATGTCCCTCCTGTTAAAGGAATTAATTTTGATAAGCCCAAACAACAAGATGTAAGGCGATCTTCCGATACTGAACCTTTTTCTGCTTTGGCTTTTAAAATCATGACGGATCCTTTTGTGGGGCAACTTACTTATTTCCGTGTTTATTCAGGCAAACTTCAAGCGGGTTCCTCTATTTTTAATTCTGTTCGTAACAAGAAGGAACGTATGGGGCGTTTGCTTCAGATGCATGCCAATAAACGGGAAGATATTAAAGAAATAGGGGCTGGAGGTATTGCGGCTGCTGTGGGCTTAAGGCACACCCTTACGGGGGACACTTTATGTGATGAAAAGAAGCCCATCATTTTGGAGCGTATGGAATTCCCCAATCCCGTCATTTCCATTGCCATTGAACCAAAATCAAAAGCCGACCAGGAAAAACTGGCTCTTTCACTTCAAAAATTAACCCAGGAAGATCCTTCGTTCCGTGTCCGTGTTGATGAAGAAACGGGGCAAACCATTATTTCAGGTATGGGTGAGTTGCACCTTGAAATTATTGTTGATCGGCTCACCCGTGAATTCAAGGTGGAAGCCAATGTAGGGAAGCCCCAGGTGGCCTATCGAGAAACAATTACGGGGACCGCAGAGCAGGAAGGAAAATATATTCGTCAGACAGGGGGACGTGGGCAATATGGTCATGTGGTTTTAAAGATATATCCCCACGAAGACGGCAAAAGTTTTGAGTTTATCAATAAAATAGTGGGCGGTTCCATCCCACGTGAGTTTATTCCGGCTATTTCCAAGGGGATTACAGAAGCTTTGGAGGGCGGTGTTTTGGCTGGTTACCCTTTAATGGGCATTAAGGCCGAACTACTCGATGGCAGTTTTCATGAAGTTGATTCATCTGAAATGGCTTTTAAAATTGCGGCCTCCATGGCTTTTAAAGATGCCTGTAAAAAGGCAACCACGGTTTTGTTAGAACCCATTATGGATGTTGAAGTGAGTGCCCCTGAAGAATTTATGGGAGATATAATTGGGGACTTGAATTCTCGCCGCGGAAAGATTATGAGCATGACCCCTCGGGGGAAATTGCAAATTATCAAGGCCCATGTTCCCTTGGCCAAAATGTTTGGTTATTCCACCGATGTAAGATCGCAGAGCCAGGGAAGGGCCACTTACACGATGCAGTTTGCCAGTTATGAGCCGCCTCCACGGAATGTGGCCGATGAAATTATT
>MGPH01000054.1 GCA_001797365.1 Deltaproteobacteria bacterium GWA2_45_12 | reverse complement strand
TAAGGTTTAACTACTCTTCGTCGTGGGATAAATCTTATCCCACGACTGGAGCTGTCTTTCAAATTTCAACTAAGATTTTTATATCACCCTTGGTTTGTCTAAAGCTATACAATCGGTAAAAGATCGATAGGATTTTTAGGATAAACTATCTTGCAAATTTGGGCTTTTTAACGGATCGGGCTGTATTTCTTTGGTGGTTTTATTGGCATAAACAACAATCCCATGAGCCATTGTTGCTGCTAGGGTGGCAAGAAAGATTCCGGCAAAGATATCTGGAACCCAATGATGGCGTAGATAAATGGTGGATAAGATAATTCCTATAGAGAGGATGGTATATGAGGTGCCCCATAGGAGTCTTCCCTTGGTGTTGGCTAACTTGAAGGCATATATTGTTGAAAGAGACGCCAAAGCGACATGCATGCTGGGAAACGAGGCATAGTGCATGATTGGATTGTGTGAGTTGGCAAAGCCATGAATCTTCTCAAAGAGACCCCATTTCCCTACAAGAGCGGGATAAGCTTGCCATATCTCAGGTCCAAAATAAAATCGGGGGGGGCCCGCAGGGAATAGAATGTAGGATAAAAACCCAAGGTAGAAACATAATCCAAGGCCCAATGACATTTCCTGAAAACAATGGCTTCGTTTTGACCAGTAAAAATGGAGCGCTAAAAGAAGAGGTAATAAGAAGTAAATGGCATAAAAAAAACTAAACATATCCGTAAGAAAGGGATTAACAAATTGCTGACTCCATAGTGTTGGTTCCACTCCAAAAAGCTTAAGGTCCATTTCATAGAGTAGTGAATCCAATGGATGAGGGTTGATGACACCCGTGAACTCCCTTAAATTTTCGAAGATGGTGATGATTGCCACCAAAGGGATCCAATCTTTAAGTGGTTCAAGGCTTAGTGAGTTCCTGAGAGATTTCTTTTGCGGGGACTTGGAGGAAAGTGTTTTAAAGGCGATGGACAAATATATAATGAAAACGATGACAATGGAAAAACTGATCAGGGAAGAACGCCACTGAAAACGAACCCCGTAGACATGGGCCAGGACCAGGAAGGTGGAAAGGACAATGGCGGAAAGAAAAACAGAAATATTGTTAACGTTTTTAAATACAGGCATAAAGGGCATTTTTAATTTTTTTGCACTATACCCGTTTTTCGAGTAAAGGCCAGAAAAGAATGAAGATTGGATTGGTTACGGAATATTTTTACCCGAACTTAGGTGGAATCACAGAACACATCTATCATTTTTATTTGGAGCTTGCCAAAATGGGCCATGATCCGGTTATTGTGACCTCCGAAGCCGGATCGGCGGAGCACATTCATCTTAAAGATTTCAACATATGCAAAGTTGGACGCTGTTATCCCGTTTATGGGAACGGGTCCATTGGTCGCCTCACGTTGGGGTTTGGAGTCGGCCGGCGATTACAAGAGATTTTCGAATCGGAAAAGTTTGATATCATTCATATCCATTCACCTTTTTTCCCCACCCTGGCTACAGTTGCCCAAAGATATTCCAATACTGTTACCTTTGGTACGTTTCATACCGTCTTTAAAGAAAGCATCTCCTTAAGGATTTTCAGGAGTATGTTTCAAAAGTACTTTGATGCGCTTCATGGCAAAATTGCTGTTTCCCAAGCATGCCGTAAGGTCATCGATAAATATTTTACAGGTGGGGAATACCGGGTTATCCCCAACGGGGTGGATACGGATTTTTTCAGGCCTGATGCAAAAAAAATCCAGGCCTTTGCCGATGGAAAGGTAAATATATTTTACTTAAGCCGCTTGGAACCAAGAAATGGCCTTGATTACCTCATACGTGCCTTTCTTCAAGTACATAGAGAAGATCAAAATTGTCGCCTGATCATAGGAGGTGAGGGGCCACTTCGAAAATATTATGAATCCATGATTCCCAGGGAAGTTAAAAAGGACGTTTGCTTTGTTGGCCGTTTACATGATGATAGGCCTTCTTATTTTGCAACGGCCGATATCTTTTGTTTTCCATCTACGCTTGCTGCTTTTGGGATTACTTTCCTTGAAGGCTTGGCCGCTGGACGCCCAGTACTCGCTTTTTCGCTGCCGGCTTTTGAGGCAATGGTTCAAAATCGGCAAGATGCTATGCTATGCGGGAATCCTTCTGTTGCTAACCTGGCTTCTGGTCTTAGAGAACTTGTTGCTGATACCGCTTTACGACAAAAGATGGGGATCAACGCACGGATGATGGCTATGCGTTATTCCTGGCCAACTGTTGCCAAAGAGGTGGTCCAATATTATGAGGATGTGCTTCATGCGTTTGCTTAAACGGACTATGGTTCAATTAGTGGGATTTGGGGTCAGTATTGCAGCAGTTTTCTATTGCTATGGTGTGGCTAGACGTGTCGATTTGTTCCAGGCCACCATTGAAGTGGGATGGAATTGGATGATACTAGCCGCCGGGATTAACTTTATTATCATCGGTATCAAGTCACTGCGATGGAAAATGATGCTTCAAAGTGTTGGAGGGGCACCTTTAACGGAAGTTTATAAATCGGTTCTCATCGGATATGCTCTTAACAATGTTTTGCCGGTGAGAGGAGGGGAAGTCGCCCGTATCCATTGGATCGGAAGAAAAGCCTCTCTCTCTTATTCTGCAACGACAGCCAATTTGGTTTCGGACCGACTCATTGAAGGCTTAAGCCTTGCTTTTTTGTCCTTGATGGTTTTCTTTGATTCTGCAGCGCCTATAGAAATCAAAAAGGGAGCTGGAGTCTTGTTGCTTGTCACAATTTTCATGTATGTGGGCCTCGTATTTTTAAGGCGATTGCCCCGAGGACCTGTCTGGTTTCAGGATTTCCAAAAAGGGCTACATTCTTTTATGTCTTGGTCTATTCATTTAAGGGGTATTTGTTATTCTCTTATAAATTGGATTTTCCAAGTGGTTCTCATTTATTGTGTCCATCGTTCTCTGGGGATTTGGCTGCCGGTTTGGAGCTTATTTTTGGTCCTGTTTGCCATTAACATTGCTATTATTGTGCCTTCGGCACCAGGGAATGTGGGAACATTTGAAGTGGGTGGATTATTTATTTATAAGTTTGTGGGGTTGCCTGAGGATATGGCCTTGATAACCACTTTTGTCTATCATGCAGTTCAGGTCATTCCCGTTACCTTGGCAGGAGGAATGATTGTGTTGCAAGCTGTTTTTTTGGACAGAGGCGCTTTAAGAGAAAGGGGACCGTGATGAAGCTTGTTAAAGTAAAGAAAAAAGAAGACAACGGGAACCATCACAACCTTCCACAACATATAAGGAATCATGTAAAAAAAACGCTGAAGTTGAAAGCTTAGGTAATGCATAAAAATAAGCCTAACTTTTTAAATTAAGCGCATCAACTCCTAATCGTTTTGGACTTTGTTTAAGGTGATAGCATTGTATGTTTAGGCAATTAATCATCCACGCCGACGATTATGGACTTTCCCAGTCTGTGAGTCGGGGTATCCTCCAAGTAATCGATCAACAGACAGTGACATCAACGAGTATAATGGCCAACAGTTCTTGCTTTCATCAGGTCTGCGAATGGCTTGAGAAAAGACCTTCTTTAGATTTGGGTATCCATTTGAATTTTACTTGGGGAATTCCTCTTTGCGATCCTAAAGACATCTCTTCTTTAGTGGATGGAGCGGGCAAATTCCATTCATCTCCTGCTTTGTATGCACGGGCTCTTCTTGGAAGAATCAAGAAAGAACATGTTTACAAGGAGGGAAAAGCCCAGATGGAGAAAGTTTTTGCTCGGAAACTTAACATCACCCATATTGACAGCCACCATCACGCCCATGTTCTTCCCGGTCTTTGTGAAGCAGTGGCTGATTTGGCATTGGAATATAGAGTTTCTTTTGTTCGTTCCCTGACATCACAAAAACATTGGGTGGCAGATGGACCTTTAAGTCGCAGGATTTTTTTGGGTCAAATGCCTGGAGCTCATCGACAATTTTGGACAAAAAAGGGATTGTTTACAGTGGGCTGTTTAAAGGGATGTGATTTAGGCGGCAATCAAAAGAATCTTTTGGTTTGCTGGGACAAATTTTTAACCCTTTTACCCGAAGGAGTGACAGAGGTGATGGTGCATCCCGGTTATGTGGATGATCTGATAGGTGATTCCTATCGCGAGGGCCGGCTCAAAGAAATAGATTTATTGTGCGATCCTCGATTCAAAAAAATGATCAAAAAAGCCGACATTTCTTTGATTGGCTTTTCCCATCTTTTAAAGTAGGGACTCCACTTTACTTTATCTTACTAAGCGAAAAGGTAATTATTTATGGGAAGAATCCTTGTTTTCTTTATCGCCTATGCTCGTTGGCTTCGGGGCGTCTTATCGGGGCAAAATCCCGTGGTTTGCCACGGGGTCTTGGGCTCAGGGCTTGCCCTTGGGTTCATATCCTTGATTCTTTGTTTTGTTTTGCTTATTCCCCATGGTTTTGCCCAAACATCAGCCAATGTTCCGGTCAATCATCCCGTTTATCGGTTTATCGATAATTTGGTGGCCCAAGGATTTGTTAAAAAAATCGTTCTTAGCCAGAAACCTTATTCTCGGTTGGAAGTTGCCCGTATTTTAAAAGAGGGAAGAAAACAAGTGGATGAGGATTACGAAGAACGTTGGATCGATTATGATTATTTTCAGGCATTATTCGAACATTTCGAGAAGGAATTTAAAAGCGATTTTGAAAAAAGATGGGCTCCTATCGAGTTTAGCCCCCTGAAAAGTGCGGGGATTTCCTTTGTGCAGCAGAACTCCAAACCAAGACGGGTACCTGTTCGTAATGGACAAGGTTCCATCGATGGTATTGCCACTTCTTTTGATACGGACCAACTAGGACGTACTTTTGAAAAGGGGACCAATCTCTTTTTGCAAACCGGACATGATTTGAGAGTAACGCCTTATTTTGTTTTTGAGGCCTCCCCCCAGGCGCAATTTTCTTTTCAAGCCGATGAAAAGCGTGTCTCTTTCCTTTACTTATATGGAAAAACGGGTTGGAAAAATCTTGAGTTAGAAGTGGGCCGTGATGAGGTTATTTGGGGATATGGTGCCGAAGGGGGGCTTTTATTTTCAACGAATGCACGGCCTCAAGACATGCTGCGTTTAACCAATCCCCATCCATTCCGTTTCCCATGGATTTTCAAATACCTTGGAGAGCATAAACTTACCTTTTTGATGTCTAACCTTGGTCCAGAATATGTATTTAAAAATTCTTATTTAGCTGCCTATAAGTGGACACTCAAACCGGCTAGATTTTTTGAATTTGGTTTTTCAGAAGCTGTTGTTTTAAAAGGCAAGGGGGCGCCGGAAACCTCTTTGGGGGATACTGTCACTGAAATTTTTCCTTTCGTAAAATGGGGACGCAATTCCCAGTTTACTGATCAAGGAAACCACATTTTTGGTCTTTTTGATTTTAATCTTGCCCTTCCTTTTTTAAGGAGAAGCCAAGTTTACTGGGAAAGTGCCTTTGATGACTCCTTTGTTCGAGCCTTGGGGAATTTAGACAATATTCTTCAACAAATGTCATTTCAGGCAGGCTTGTATATTCCAAGATTGCGTAGTCGGGGCGATTTGACGGCACGTTTTCAATATGATCATACCTCTCCGTTGCAGTATCGGCACGGTCGGTGGACATCAGGATACACTTTAAATCGCAGAATCATTGGAAATCCATTGGGATCGGATGGCGATGCACTTCGATTTATGGCAAACTGGTGGCCCAAATTCGATGTTCTGACCACTTTTGGATTCGATTGGGAATTCCGTCGGGCCGATGACAATGCCAGTCAAATTCAGCCCAATGGAGAGCTTGGTGATATCGTTAGAGATATTGATTTGCCGGATGAAAAACGCCTACGGTTTGTTACAGGGGCCGAATGGTTTATCAAAGATACCTGGTCCGTGGCTCCGCGGGTTGGGTTTGAAAAAATTTATAATGCAAATTTTGTCAAGTCCAGGGAAGACAATAATTTCCTGGTGCAAATGGATACCACTTTCTACCTGGACAAACTCAATCTTAAAAGCCATTCGCGAAAACATTAACAGACGGGCTTCTTCTTTTTTTGCAACCATTCATATCCCTGGATCAGGGCTGGGTATAAACCCAGGGAAGTGATCATGTTTACGGCCAGCCCGATGAAAGCCAACCAACTAATATCCGCCAAAGCTTCATTTCCAACCAAGGCAAATCCAGCGCATCCGATGGCTGTTGTCAGTGTTGCAATAGTCGTTGGCCCCAGCATTTTTTGGAAGGTAAGATCAAGATTCCTCGGGTTTAAATCGAAGTAATGATGATAGATATGTATGAAGCTATCAATGCTGGTGCCCAGCACGATGGGAATCATAACGATATTAAACATGGTAAGGTGAACGCCAAAGAGTTTAAGGCCCCCCAAGGTCATAATGAGGGTGATGCCTAGCATGCCCGATAAAAATAAAGCCTGTTTTCCATTTTGGCAGGAAATATAAAGCATTAAAAAAATCAATAAAAAGCTTACCAAAAGCGCCCGCGGAGTTTCTTTTTGAATCAAGTTGTAGATGTCTGCTTCAATTAAAAATTGCCCTGTGGCCGAAACAGTCTTGCCGGATTTTAGACGAATATTTGATACGTAATCCCGAAAAATTTTTATTTTCTCAATATTGTTTCGCGTGATAGCCGGATACAAAAGGACGAGGCGTTTTGTTGTTTGGCCCGTTGGATTGAAAATATGGGTTATTGTTGGAGGCAGGTCTTTGCTGCCAAAGGGGGCAATGGTTTCAGGAAATTGGGGTAAATATCTTTTCACCAAGGGGCTTGCCTTGATTGAGGCAATGGTTTTTTGAATATTTTTTAGGATGGGAATTTTTTCTTCCTGATGTCCGGGGACAAAACCGCTTAAGCTTACCACTTCTTCTAGGATGGGTGTTTTGGCATCGCGTTGCATTTTTTGTTTTAAGATATTGACGATTTCAAGCTCTTCTTCCTCGGAATCAACAAGGATGACAGCAGGTCTTAAAGAACGGGAGAAGATGGTGGAGAGTTTTTTTTCCCAGTCTAGGGAAGGGAGTGGGGGCGTGTAGTGTTCAAGCTTGGTAATGTCATGCTCGACTTTTAATGTGTCCTTCATGTAAGGGAGTGAAGCAAGTGAACCTATGGTGCAAAAGGCAATGATGGTGATGCTGAAATGAAATTTGACCTTAAGGGTTGTTAAGGGATTAATATCGGGAATATGTTTTTCTTCCCAATCAAAAAAATTCCATTTGTCAAAAAGGGAAACCATTGTGGGGAAAATGAAAATAAACGTGAAAAAATTACATGCTGTACCCAACATGCTGATCCATGCAAATTCGGCGTATCCTTTGAAATTGGAAAATCCAAAAGGTAGGATGGCCAATAGAGTGACAACACAGGCCCAGAAAATGGATTTCAAGGTTTTTTGATGGAGTTTGATGAAACTTTGGGAAGTTTTGAAATCTTTACGTTCTTGAAGGTAGCGCGTGAGATAATAAATGCCGTAATCACTTCCTAACCCCAAAACAAGCCCGATGCTGAAACTAGAGATAAAATTGAGGGATCCAAAGCAAAAAGTGGTGAGTCCCAAGGTCCAGAGGCTTGACGTTGCCATGGCAACTCCCAGTAAAACGCAGGTTGTCAGGCGTCTGTAATAAATCAGAATTACCAGAAGCAGGCTAAAGAAAATCAAAAGGGACACCTTTTTAAAGGAATGAATAAGACGGGCATGGGTTTCCAGGCTATTTTGCAGACTACCCGTGTAAGAAATTTTGATATTTTCTCCAGGGAATTTTTCTTTTTGAAACAAGGTAATTGCCTTTTGGATACCTTCGACAAAGAAGGTATTTTTTTGGATATTTAAACCGGCTTCTTTGGGGAAAATGATCAAAACAGCCATGTTTTGAGACCAATCGGCAAAATATTCTTCCTTAAAATCATCTTTGAAAACCTGGCTCTGGTATTTTTTAAAGATATCCGAAAAATCAAATGGATCGGACTCTTTATCCACCAAGCCAATCATGTTTTGAAAAAAAGGGTGGATTCCTCCTTGAGACAATCTGGATTGTTTTTTGAAACGATCTTCAATGACAGTCAAATCGGCAGTCTCCAGATAATACAATTGATGTTGTTTAAAAAAAATGATGGGCCGTTTCCACTCGACATAGGCAATATCCTGACGATTTTGAAGAAAACCGGCCAATTGATCTATAAATTGTTGGATCTTCTCGTGATCTTGGTTTTCTACCACCACAATGAGGTTGCCACTGGTAAATTCGTTTGTAAGTTTTTTGATGGCTTGAACACTTTCAAAATTTTGAGGGAGGAGATCGACCATATCGGCATTAATTCGCAAATGCCGTGAGGTGATTGTGGCCAATAGGGTTAGTAGGAGACCGATAAAGAGATAGATATAAGAATGTGTGATACAATGACGGGCTAGTTTTTCTCCGATATTCTTACGCATCAAAGGTATTTTAAAATTCGAGTAAGGGTTTTTTCTTTCCCGAGGATCCGAATTATTTCAAAGACCCCCGGGCTTACCGAACGACCGGTCAAAGCCACGCGAACGGGTTGGGCGATTTTGCCAAGACCCAAGCCGGTTTCTGACACCAAGCCTGAAAATATCTGGGAAATGGTTTCATGAGTCCATGTTTGAAGGGAGTTCAGTCTATCTGCTATCTGCTTCATGATTTTTTTAGAGTCATCAGTAAAGAATTTCTCCTTTAATTTTTCGTCCGGTTCTACTTCCCTGAAGAAAAAATCAACCATTTCTACAAATTCAACAATCGTTTTTACTTTTTCCTGACTTATCTTGATTCCTTCAAGGAGAATTTCATTTGAAATATTTTCAATTCCCTTGTTTTTTAGGAAGGGTAAAACCAGTTCTGCCAGTGTTTCCGGTTTTTCCTGACGGATGTAAACACCATTGAGCCACAATAATTTTTCAGGATTAAAGACACCTGCCGAACGGGAGCAATTTTCAAGTGAAAAAGCCTCGATCAATTCTTGGCGGGTAAAAATTTCCTGATCTTTATAAGACCATCCAAGACGCACCAAATAATTAACCAGGGCCTCCGGTAAATAACCCATGTCTTTGTAGGCCATGACGGAGGTAGCCCCATGCCGTTTGGAAAGGCGTTTTTTGTCGGCGCCTAAAATCATGGGCACATGGGCAAAAATGGGAAGAGGGTACCCAAAGGCTTGGTAGAGCTGGATCTGGCGTGGGGTGTTGTTTAGATGATCATCCCCGCGAATGACATGGGTGATACCCATGGTGACGTCATCAACCACGACGGTAAAATTATAGGTGGGGCTGCCATTGGTGCGGGCGATGATGAGGTCATCTAATTCTTTATTGGCCACCACCACATCGCCCTTGATGACGTCTTTGATGACAATTTCACCCTCATCAGGGGAGATAAAACGAATGCAATGAGGAAGTTTTTGATCAAGGCGTTTTTTGACTTCATCGGCTGAAAGTTTCAGGCAGGTGCGGTCATACATGGGTTTGCATTTGGCGGCCGTGGCCGCTTCGCGTTTTTTGGTCAAATCTTCTGCCGTGCAAAAACAAGGATAGGCTTTTTTTTCAGAAATCAATTTATCAATGTGCTGCTTGTATAAATCGAAGCGTTTTGTCTGAAAGTAGGGGCCCTCATCCCAAATAAGCCCCAACCAATTCATTCCATCCAAAATAGCCTGAACAGATTCAGGTGTTGAACGTTCAAGATCGGTGTCTTCAATGCGCAAGATGAAGGTGCCTCCCCATTTTTTGGCCAGGAGATAATTATATAAAGCTGTGCGTGCCCCACCGATGTGGAGATAGCCAGTAGGAGAGGGAGCAAAACGGAGACGGGGTTTGAGGGAGGCCATAATCAATTTCCCCCTCCCTTGAGGGGAGGGGGCTAGGGGGCGGGTGAAAATCGGGTACACCCTCACCCTTACCCTCTCCCCTCAAGGGAGAGGGGATTAAAGAAAGGCGTGAGATTATTTTTTAATTCTTTCCGGTCTGAAATCGCGCAGAATACGGCCGGCAATCCACATTTCTTGATTCGCCATGGTTTCAAGCTCCTTATTCAACTTGACGCGATAGTCGGGTTTGGAGTTGGCTTCGATGGTGATGCGGGCTTCGTTGCCGGTTTTAACGCTTTTGTAACATTCTTCAATCACTGGTTTGATGGCGGCTTCAAAGCGGGGGGCCCAATCCAGCGCGCCACGTTGAGCCGTGGTGGAACAATTGGCATACATCCAGTCCATGCCGTTTTCGCCAATTAAGGGGTAAAGGCTTTGGAAGGCTTCCTCGATGCTTTCGTTGTAGGCTTCCGAGGGAGTGTGGCCATTGGCACGAAGCACTTCATACTGGGCCTTGATGGCTCCCTGAATAAGCCCCATGAGCACGCAGCGTTCACCGGTCAAATCGCTTTTGACTTCATTTTCAAACGTGGTTTCAAACAAATGCCCGCTACCAATGGCAATGCCAGCGGCGCAAACACGTTCTTTGGCACGACCTGTATAATCCTGATAAATGGCGATCGAGGCATTAATGCCACGGCCATTTTGGAAATGGGTGCGTACAGTCAACCCGCTTCCCTTGGGGGCACACAAAATAACATCCACATTTTTTGGAGGAACAATTTTGGTTTGGTCACCAAACACAATGCCGAAACCATGGGAGAAATAAAGGGCATCTCCTTCTTTTAAATGTTTTTTGAGAGTGGGCCAGAATTCAATTTGGCCGGCATCGGAGAGAAGAAATTGAATAAGGGTTCCTTTTTCGGAGGCTTCTTCCATCGAAAAGAGATTTTTCCCAGGCACCCAACCTTCAGCAACTGCTTTATCCCAGCTTTTGCCGGGGCGAAGGCCGATGATCACGTTGAAGCCTTGGTCGCGTAAATTCAAACCCTGACCGCGTCCTTGAGGGCCATAGCCCAAGATGGTGATGGTTTCCTTGCCCAAAATTTGTTTCAACTTTTCAGGGGGGAAGTCGGTACGTTCAATAATATTTTCTTTAATACCTTTTATTTCGATCGTTTTCATAAATAAATCTCCGGTTGGGTAGGGACAATCCTAGGATTGTCCCTACAGAAGGGTTGCCCCTACCATGCCCCAAAAGCGGGGGTCAATGGTAAAAACGGAGGATCTCAAGGTGAAAATTATTAAAAAAAACTGCCGGCATGAATTGGAGGTCCATTCACGTTGAGGGGGGCAGTATGTTTAAAAACTTAGGTCCGTAAAAATTACTGAGTTTGTTTCGGAGCCGTGGGCTGTGATGACGATTTGGGCGTTGTCCCATGTCCTGTTCCCTCACCCATGCCTGGATGCCCGCCCTGCATCATTTCATGCATCATGTCCATGGGGGGATGATTTTTCGGCATTTGGCGATAAGAATCTTTTTTTGTTCCGCAGCAGCCATCTCCCATGGAATGGGAAGAACTATATCCACAAGTGCCCCCCATCTTAGAGCAAGCCGCAGTATAAACTGAACATAAAATCGATAGAACAGCCAAGACCATGACAACAATCCCCACCCCTTTGGTTAATTTGTTGAATGCTTTCTCCCGTGCAGAAAGAACCAGCAGTACTGTGCCACTGACCAAACATAAAAGTTCGAGGGCAAAAGCGATGTGAAACTGAGACATCATAAAACCTCCTTTATTTGAAAGACCTGCTTATAGCTTAAGCCAAGTTGATTGGGAATGGCTTTTTTGGGGATGGAATGGGAAAGGGAAGGCGGTTTGGAAAAGCAGAAAGAATGATTTTAATCATATTTTCTTACTCCAGCCTTATATAGCAATAGCTTATGACTTCAATGGGGAATAAGGTTTATTTTGGCAACTTTGGCTGACCTTATGCCGATAATAAAACTATAAAGAAGGTCTCAAAAGAAGTAGGGGTCGAAAAAAGAAAATTATGTATAAAAAAATAATCATACTGGGTGCCTTATTTGGGTGCGTTGTTTTCTTGGGATGTGGAAAAGAAAACCAAAGTCCTTCTAATTTCAAGTATGAGCCAAACTCTATCACGATCGATGAAGATGGGGATGGCATTCCTGATGAATCAGACAATTGCCCTGAAATTTTTAACATCAATCAAGTTGATTCGGATGACAATGGCTTGGAGGATAGTTGCGATGTGTTACCTTCTGATGACGCGGATATTGTCCCTTCTCCTGATCCTGAAAATAGGGAAGTCCCTGTATCTCCAGACCTTGATCAAGACGGCATTGAGAACGGTGAAGATAATTGCCCCTATCTGGTTAATGCTAACCAGACCGACCAAGATGACGATGGAGTCGGAGATGTCTGTGACAACTGTGTAAGATTTGCCAATGGCGATCAGGTGGATTCTAACCACAACGGAGCTGGAGATGCCTGTGAAGGGGCAGTGCTGCCCCCTCCACCGCTCCCGCTTCCAGACCGTGATGGGGATGGAGTGGCTGATCAAAGCGATAATTGCCCGGATTTACGCAATGCGGATCAAGCAGATAATGATGGTGACGGTGTAGGAAATGTTTGTGAACCAGTTTTGCCACCCCCACTGCCCCCTGATCGTGACGAAGATGGAATTATTGACCAAATTGATAATTGCCCGGACGTGGCCAATGGGGACCAGGCTGATGATGATGAAAATGATGTGGGAAATGCGTGTGAACCGCCGCCCCCTTCACCATTTCTACCCCCACCCCCTCCACCCATCGATAGCGATGGAGATGGGTTTTCTGATCCAAATGATAATTGTCCCGTTGATTACAACCCGTATCAAGAAGATGATGATGAAGATGGTTTAGGGGATGTTTGTGAGCCAGTTCAACCTCCGCCTCCTGCTCCACCGCCCCCACCACCACCGCCGCCCCCACCACCACCACCTCCTGTTGATCGTGATAGAGACGGAGTTTCTGATCGTTATGATAATTGCCCCGATGTGGCTAATGGGGACCAGGCTGATGATGATGAAAATGATGTGGGGGATGCGTGTGAACCGCCGCCACCCCCTTCACCGTTTCCACCCCCACCCCCTCCACCCATCGATAGCGATGGAGATGGGTTTTCTAATCCAAATGATAATTGTCCCTTTGATTATAATCCGTATCAGGAAGATGATGATGAAGATGGATTAGGGGATGTTTGCAGCTAAGAAAATCATGACGCTTATGAAAAAAATTAAAGATAGTGCCTGTAAGTTTGTGTTTCAAACCGGCCGGTGGTGATATTATACACTTCAAAAGAATCTCCTAGGAGCCT
>MGPH01000053.1:52672-66241 GCA_001797365.1 Deltaproteobacteria bacterium GWA2_45_12 | reverse complement strand
AAGACTGCAACCCATCCACCTCAACTTCCTATCCATTCCCTCCAGTGTCAGGGGCGCATATCAAGAAATTCTTAAAAACACCCACCGTGTTTGATGGACAGACATTTTTTTGACTAAAAATAATAAAGACATTTAATTGATTGTTTTATTTTTATTTCGTTATTTCAAAAGCTTATGTTATAAATGAAAGACATTTCATCAAATGAAATGGGATTTATCATTGTTTTTTTTATGAGGGGGGGGTCAATGAAGGGTTCAAAATTATTTTTTCATGGCATTGGAGCACGCTTATTTTTGGCATTCGGTTTGGCCGTGGCCATCTTGTTGGTTCAGGCTCTTATCGGGGCCTATTATGGTCGCCTGTATTTGGGGAGACTTTCCGACACAAGTGAAACGGCACAGATTGTTATTTCACTGCATGAACTTGAATCCGATATTCTTTCTTTAACCGATCCCATCAAAAAAGTACCTGAAATTGGCCCGATGCAAGCCTCCCAAGATTTCAAACTGACCTCCGGAAAGATGCTGCACTTAGCCCAGGGTTTTGAACTCTATGTTCAAAACAAGGAAACCAAATGGGCTCTGCTTGCCAAATCCATTTCATCCGACATTGATCAGATTGAAAAATTGGGCACCCGGTTTTTTGAAAAAGAGGATGTTGTCTTGCTGGATGAAACGTTAAATATCCTAAAAATGAAACAGGATATTGTGATTGGAAAAATTCGCCAGCTTCGCGATGTATTGGGGCATTCTGTAAGTACCCAACAAGAGATCATTGCCTCACAAATCAATATCCCGGTTGTTATCGGCCTTGTTTTGGCCCTGCTCAGTGCTGTTTTATTGGGGTCATCAGCCACGCTGATTATGCGTTCTTTACGTGAACGTCTTACCTTGCTTACTTCTACAGCCACAAAAACAGCCATGAAAGGGGATTTAACCCAAAGGGTTGAAATTGGCGGGGAGGATGAAATTGGAAAGCTGGGTGAAGCTTTTAACAAGATGTCCGAAGGGCTTTCGACCATTTTAAAACAGGTGAAGGAGGCGGGGTTGCAGGTGGCTTCGGCAGCATTCCAGATTCATGCCGCCTCTGAAGAACAAGCCTCTGGCGCTGCAGAACAGTCCTCAGCGGTGGCCCAAGTTTCAAGCACGGTGGAAGAGTTGGCTCGCACGGCCCAGCAAATTGCCAAGAATGCCCAGATGGTCAATGGAGCCGCTGAGCGAACTTTAAGTGGAATGCGCGAAATACAGTCCAAGGTGTCCCAGGCCGCAAAAAAAATCCTGATTTTGGGTGAAAAAAGCCAGTCCATTGGAAATATTGTCAAACTCATTGATGATCTTTCCGAACAGACGAATCTGCTGGCCTTGAATGCCGCCATTGAAGCGGCCCATGCAGGTGAGGCGGGAAAAGGTTTTGCCGTTGTGGCCAGTGAAGTAAGAAAACTTTCCGAACGTTCAACGGAATCAACCAATGAAATACGCTCTCTCATTACGGAAATCCAGGCTGAGACCAATGCCACCGTGATGGGGGTTGAAGAGGTCACCAAGCAGGTCGTCAAGGGCCTTGAAATGGTGCAAGAAACCGTGCAGCAGGCCAAGGAAATTTCAATGGCCACAAGCCAGCAGCGTTCAGCGGCAGACCAGGTGGTGTTGGCCATCAAAAACATTGATCAGGTGGCCAGGCAGTTTGTGGATTCAACCCGCCAGGCGCAGTCTGCCGCGGGCCGTTTGGAACAGCAAGCCGATGTGTTTAAAAAAACCATTGGGGAGTTCAGGATTGAATGATTGATAAATCCAAGTTCATTGCCACTTTTACCGATGAGGCGAATGGATATTTAACCATCCTCAACCAGGGATTGGTTCGCCTTGAATCCAGCCCCAAGAATATTCCCCTTTTAGAGGAACTTTTTCGTGCCGCCCATACCCTTAAAGGGGCGGCTCGCATGATGGGTTATGAAAGCATTCATTCCATTGCCCACGCTATTGAAGAGCTTTTCGGACTTCTTAAAGCTGAAAAGTTGAATTTTAGGACCTCCATTGCTGATAGTGTTTTTTTGGCTTTGGATACAATCAAAAAAGCCATTGAAAATGTGGGCCTTACCCAGAAAGAAGATATTGATCCAGCCCAAGTGATTTGCGCAATGCAGGTTTTTTGTCTTGATAAGAAAACGGATACCAAAGATTTTCATGCAGTTTCACCCAAAGAGGAAAAGACAGATCCAAATCCGGAAATAAAAATAGAAGCGGAAGTAGAAACAGAAAAACCTGATGTTTTCAAAAAAGAAACCATAAAAAAAAGTAAAAGATACGAGGAAGCGACGTTTAAATACAAGCCTCCCAAAAAAGTTCCTGATTTTCAGGAAGAATATATTCGTGTCCCCCTTAAAAGAATCAATAATCTTCTTAATTTGATCGGTGAAATTGTCATCAATAAGGTCAAGTCCAGTCATAAAATTTTATTATTCAAAAAATTAACACGTCAGTCATTTGCCATTGAGAAAATGCTTTTTGATCTTGATACCCTTGTTAAAGAAACCTTTTCAATCCCCGATGAGCTTATCTTTTCCAAGGGCCGTGTTTTAAGGGCTTCCCAGGAGATGGAGAAAGCGGCCCATCTTTTGAATTATTTGCATGGTATTGAGTCGATGGCTCAAAACTTGAGAAAAGAGATCGCCTCACTTTCTGACAACATGCAAACGGAAATCTTTCACTTAAATCCCTTGGTTGAAGAAATGCAGCAAAAAATGAAGGAAATGCGCATGCTGCCATGTGCCACCCTCTTTGAGGGTTTTCCCAGGCTCGTACGGGATATTGCGCATCAACAGAGTAAAGATGTCGGTTTTGTTATTCGTGGAGCTCAGACAGAGCTTGATAAAAAAGTTCTGGAAGAAATCAAGGGCCCTTTAATTCATATTCTTCGTAACGCTGTGGATCACGGGCTTGAAACGAGCCAAGAACGTTTGTTGGCGGGCAAACCCTCCAAAGGGAGCATGACACTTGAAGCTTTTCAGGAAGGAGGGAGCGTTATTATTCAGGTTGAAGATGACGGGCGCGGCATTGATTTAGACGTTATAAAAAAGAAGGCGCTTGAGAAAGAACTGGTTTCGGAATCCGAACTTGCCGATATGACCGATAAATCCATTTTGAATCTTATTTTTGTTCCCGGGTTTTCTACTTCTCCCATTATTACGGATGTTTCAGGAAGAGGGGTTGGGTTGGATGTTGTACGCACCGATATTGAGAGGCTTAAAGGTAAGGTGGATGTCATCAGTGAAAAAAACAGCGGGACTAAAGTGCGTATCGAGTTGCCCCTGACCATCGCCATCATGCGTGTGCTCATGGTGGTTTCTGGAGGTGTTCGTTGGGCATTTCCTCTCACTTCGTTGGAACAAAGTTTGACCATAAAACAGGATGAAGTGACCACGCTTTCTAACCATATGGTCATACGTGTGCAAAACGTTTCTGTTCCCCTTGTTTCATTGGTGGATGTTTTGGGTTTGGAAAGTCTGGCTCCTCAAGAACCCGTTAAAGGCACAGGAAATGGTGGTAATGAAATTTCTGATCGTACATGGACGGTGGTCATTGTAAATTCACTTGGAAGAAAAGTGGGGTTTATCGTTGACCGTGTTTTGGGTGAGGAGGAAATTTTTGTCAAAAATTTGGGAATGTACTTGGGAAAAATTATGGGTGTCCACGGGGCCACGGTTCTTCCCAGTGGTGAGGTTGTTGTTATTTTGGATGCCCAGGACTTGGTGAGTGAAGCCAAATTAGCCCATCCTGCTGCTCAAAAAAGCCCTGTTTTGCGGCAAAAGAAAAAGAAAACACGGGTTTTGGTTGTTGAAGATTCTCTGACCACGCGTGAACTTGAAAAGACGATTTTGCAAAATCATGGTTATGAAGTTGATGTGGCTATTGACGGTTTGGATGCTCTTGAAAAAATGAACCACGATGTTTTTGATGTGTTGGTTTCAGATATTCAGATGCCGCGGATGGATGGTTTTGAATTGTGCAAAAGTATTAAAACCAATGAGCGATTTAAAAATATGCCCGTCATTTTTGTTACCGCCCTTTCTCGTGAGGATGAAAAACGTAAGGGCATCGAGGTGGGCGCCCAGGCCTATATTATGAAAAGCCAATTTGATCAGGGAAACCTCCTCGATGCGATTGAAAGGTTGTGTTGATGGATGATCAACACAATAAAAATATGATTCGTGTTTTAATTGCTGAAGATTCTCCGACCATTGCCAAGCTTATTGAGGCCTATTTGAGCCGTGACCCTGAAATCATGGTTGTAGGATTGGCCACTAACGGACGGGAGGCTTGTGAAATGGTTGAAAAGTACAAACCTGATATCGTCACCATGGATATGCACATGCCCGTCATGGATGGTTATGAAGCCACAAAGCAGATCATGGCTTATTATCCCACCCCTATCATCGTTCTTAGCTCCTCGGTTTTTCGCATGGGGACCGACAAGGTGTTTGAAGCCCTTTCTTACGGTGCCCTTGATGTCATGAAAAAAAGCAGCTTTGAAGATATTGATGCCACCGATGAAGAACGCAATGAACTTATTTATCGCATTAAATTATTGGCCAAGATCCAGGTGGTGCATCATCCCTTGGCCAAAATCGAAAAGCATCGCAAACAACTTCTGGCCCAGGCTGAAGCCCAAAAACATCCGCATTTGCATTCAAAAATAGTGGGTATTGTTGCTTCAACAGGGGGCCCCAACGCCTTGTCGGCCCTGCTAAAGGATATCCCCAGCGATTTTTCGGCTCCCATCCTCATTGTGCAACATATGTCTCCCGGTTTTGTGGATGGGCTTGTTTCATGGTTGGCAGGAGAAATTAAGATAAAAATCAAACTCGCAACACAGGGAGAAATTGTTCAGCCAGGGGTTGTTTATGTGGCTCCCACGGGCTTGCACATTCGTGTTAATGAAAGCATGCAGATACAGCTGACAAATGAAGACCCTGTGGATGGGCATAAACCTTCGGGGACGGTTTTACTCCAATCATTGGCCAAGGTTTTTGGCGTCAATTCAATGGGTATTTTGCTCACGGGGATGGGGCGTGATGGGGCCAAGGGTTTGGAAGCCATTTATGTCGCCCGTGGTTATACGATTATACAGGATGAAAAGACATCGGCTGTCTATGGCATGCCCAAGATGGCCAAGGAATTGGGAGTGGCCCGAGAGGAACTGCCCTTGAACAAAATTGCGTTAAGTTTGGTGAAGTGGTCCAAGGAGGAATAAATGGAATACCTTGTTTTTACCATGGTGGGAGAGGAATTTGGTGTGCCCATCAGCCAGGTAAAGGAAATTTTAAAAACAGGCCCTGTCAGTCCACTTCCCCGGGCTCCCGAATTTGTAGATGGTATCATGCGTGTGCGCAACCACAGCATTGTCGTGCTCGATTTGCGCAAGCATTTTGGTTTACCAGTGGTGGCCAGCCATCCTGCAGATAATGTGGTTGTCATGCGCCACGACAAACTTATTTTTGGGTGTTTGGTTGATTCTGTCGTGGATGTTGTAAACTTAAGTTCACCCCAGGTCGATGCAGGGTTGCGCGGAGTCACCCACTTTATTGACAAGAAACTGATCGAGGGTGTGGCCCTTCACGGAAAAAGAACCATCATCTTGGTGAACGTGGGTTGCATTTTAAACCATGACGAAAAATACAAGTTGGAACAACTTGAAAGGTAACTTTTCATGGATGAAAGATTATCCGAGGATTTGTTTAAACAGTTTCAGAACTTTCTTGTGGAAGAGTCGGGCTTGTATGTCAATTTTGATCGCGTAGAAAATCTGGAGGAGAAATTAAGGGAACGCATGAAGGTTTGTGAGGTTAAAACCTTTGCCGACTATTATCATTATTTAAGATTTAATCCCCGGGCGCGCCTCGAACTCAAGTCCCTTCTGGATATTATCACCATCGGAGAAACCTATTTTTTCAGGAACGAACCCCAGTTTGAGGCTTTGGGGGGCTATGTTTTGCCCCGTATCTTGGAAACAAATACGGATCATAAGCTTCGTATCTGGTGTGCCGGATGTTCTACGGGAGAAGAGGCTTATTCGCTTGCCCTGTTTTTAAAAACCATTCCCGAATTGGCTTCATGGGATATTTCCATTTTGGCGACGGATGTAAACCGTAATTCCTTAAAGGTTGCTGCCGAAGGTATTTATGGGGCCCGGTCGGTTAACCTGGTGCCTGCCAATTTACTTCATCTTTATTTCACCCAAAAAGGTCGCAAATACTGGATCTCGCCTTCCATTAAAAACATGGTGCATTTTGAATATCACAATTTGGCCCGCGATTCTTATACCCTCAATGGGATGCGCAATCTGGACATTTTATTTTGCCGCAATGTGACGATTTATTTTGACATCAATACTTTAAAAAGAGTTATCGCGCAGTTTGCCGATTGTATAAAACCCGATGGATATTTTTTCATTGGGCATGCCGAAACATTGTGGAACATATCAAATGCCTTTACACCCATTGAGTTTCCCAAAACTTTTATTTACCAAAAACTTTCTGAGCCTTCGATAGGAGATCTGACGGCCCCGCATATCCCTCTTTCTTCTTTTAATAATGAAGAAAGCATGACCTTAAATCTTGAAGATGCCCCGCAGAATGCCAACCAGCCCATAAATTCTTCTGCATCGCCTGATTTGGGAACCCATGAGGACAAGCTTGAAAAAGCTTATGAATTGGCCGGCCAGGAAAACTATACGCAAGCTTGCCAGATCGCCAAAGAGATCATCAACAAGGACAATTTATATGCCCCCGCTTATTATCTTTTGGGAGTTTTAAACGAAAAAATGGGAAATCATAAGGAAGCCATCGATGATTTCCAAAGATTACTCTATATTGATGAGAAGCTTTCGGTGGGTTATTTGCATTTGGGGAACTTGTATCGGGCCATCGGGAATCAACAGAAAGCCCGAAAGGAATATCTTAATTGTCTCAAGTTTCTTGAAAAAATTGATGAAAATGAGGTGATGCAACTTTCCAACGGAATGACGGCCGGGGTGCTTTATCAGGCGGTGCATCGTGCCCTGGAAACTCTTGAATAGGAAATGATCATGCCGCAGGTTTCCAAAATTTTAGTCGTGGATGATAGCGGGCTGGCCCGTCAAATGATGGGGGATGAACTTTTGCAAGCCGGCTTTGAGGTGGTTTATGCCAAAGACGGTTTGGAAGCCATCCATAGCGCCTTTACCCAAATGCCGGATCTTATTGTGCTTGATATTAATATGCCGCGCATTAATGGGTACCAGGTATGTCGTCTGCTTAAAGACCATCCGGGAACCAGTCATATTCCCATTCTTATTGAAACCAGTAAAGCGGCCACCCAAGCTGTGGATGATCCCCGTAGCTGGAGTTTTGAAACAGGGGCCGATGCCTTCATGGACAAATCGGAAACCTCCGACATTGTCGGCTTGGTCCAAAAACTGCTGAAAAAAAACCTTTTAGCCAAAGCAAAATATGTTCCCTTAAGTCCGATGCCCGATATTGAAGTGATGATGGCTTTATCAACCCTTTTGGATAAACAACTTTATCAGGATGTGACCCGCCTTAAAAATTTAAGTGATAAAAAAAGCTCCTTTGTGGCCAATGTATCCCATGAACTCAAGTCGCCCATGGCTGTCATTAAAGGCAGCCTTCAAAACATGAAACTGGGCCTTTTGGGCCCTGTCAGTGAAAAACAGCTCAAATCAATCAATTTGGCCATTGGTACGGTCGATCGGCTTTCGCGCATGATTCGTGATCTTCTTGATGTTGCCAAAATGGAGGCGGGTAAACTCGAACTCAACAAATCCGTTTTTGATTTGGAAGAGCTTGTCAGTGAATTGATGGAACTTTATTTGCCATCCTCAGTGGAAAAAAAGATTAATCTGTCTTGTCAATGTGAACAGGGACTCAATCTGACAGCGGACCGGGATCGTATTTTGCAGGTTTTGGCCAATTTAGTGAGTAATTCAATAAAATTTACACCTGAAGGAGGGGCTGTTATCCTTCAAGCCTGTAAAAAAGGTTCCTACTTGCTTATTAAAATCATGGATACGGGGCATGGTATTGACCCTGAAAATATTGGGAGTATTTTTGACAAATTCAAGCGTTTGGATGGTGAAAAAGAAGAAGGAACGGGCCTTGGTTTGGCCATTGCCAGGGATCTGGTGGCCCTTCATGGAGGGGACATTTGGGTTGAATCCGAACTGGGCAAGGGGGCGACTTTTTTTGTGGAGTTGCCTCTTTAAGCCCCCTTTAAAGGATGGTAAAGGAGAAAAATGAATATGGAACCCAGAAAAAAAATTCTTATTGCCGATGATGAACGTGGGATTGTGGAAAACTTAAGGGACCTTTTGGAGTCCAAGGGTTTTAATACCGTTTATGCTTATGAAGGGATCAGGGCCATTGAAGTTGCCCATAAGGAGAAGCCGGATCTCATTATTTTAGATCTGAATATGCCCGCGGGAACCGGGCAAACGGTGATACAAAACCTGAAAAGTCGCAATGAAACCAAAGAAATTCCGATTCTCGTCCTTTCAGGAATGGATGAGCCCCATTTAAAGCAAAAAGTGGTGGCTTTGGGAGCCAAGGATTTTGTCCCCAAACCCTATGATGTCGAGGATTTATTGGGGAAAATATACGATTTGGTTTTGTAAAATACCCCCGGGCTCAAAAAATCTTTACAACCCACCTGTGAACTAGATATAGTTTTAAAAATTTTTAACGAGTATTCAACAGGAGCTTAAGTCCTATTTTTCTGAATGAAAATCAAACGTATTGAAATTATCGGTTTCAAGTCCTTCATGGATAAAACCGTGGTCACTTTTGACAAGGATGTAACGGCTGTGGTGGGTCCCAATGGCTGCGGAAAATCCAATATTGTGGATGCCATTCGTTGGGTCATGGGGGAACAATCGGCCAAGCATTTGCGTGGCAAAAACATGGAAGATGTCATTTTTGCCGGCACTGAAAGCCGGGCTCCTTTGTCGATGGCCAGTGTGGAGCTGACTTTTTCAACAGAAGGATATCAAACTCCTGCTGCTTACTTGAACCATTCCGAAATCTCCATTTGTCGTCGTCTTTATCGTACGGGGGATTCTGAATATCTTATCAATAAAGTTCCGGTCCGTCTTAAAGACATCACCGATTTGTTTTTGGGAACCGGTATTGGCACCAAAGCCTATTCCATTATTGAACAAGGGCGTGTAGGACAAATCATCACCTCAAAACCCGAGGAACGGCGCTACTACATTGAAGAAGTAGCCGGTGTTTCAAAATTCAAGGCACGCAAGGAATCGGCCCTCCGGAAAATGGAGGCAACCAGCCAAAACCTGCTACGGCTTACCGATGTCATTGGCGAATTGGAACGTCAGGTACGTTCGCTTGATCGCCAGGCGCGCAAGGCAGAAAAATACCGGGAATTAAGAACGGAATTTGAAAAATGGGATTTGGCTCTAAGTGCTGCCGATTATGCCGATGCGTTTTCCAAACAGGAAGAAGGGGAAGCTTCGTTGAAAAAATTGGGTGAGGAAGAAATCGGGTTGAAATCGGTTTTACAAAATGAAGAAAACGAAATCGAAGCGGTACGTTTCGGTCTTTTGGAAAAAGAAAAGGAACTTAACGAAGTTCAAAATCGTCTTTTTGAAGTCACCAATTATATCCGTCTTTCCGAATCCGGTCTTAAATTCAAAAAAGATGAACGGGTTCATCTGCAAGCTCGTACCGAGGAAGGTGTCAAATTTCTCACTGAATTGGAAATGCAATACGAAGGAGTCAGCCAGGGGTTAATTCAAATTGATGACCAAAAATGGCAGGCCGATATGGAGGCCCAGTCATGCCAGGAAGAACTTGTCACCTTGGCCAGTCAAAATGAAAATATTCAGACCGGGCTTACAGACGTTGCCAAGCAGCTTGAGGCTGTACGTGAGGAGCTTTATGCCACCGAGGCCCGTCTGCACAAACTCGATGCCGAAAAACAAAACCTCCATCGCAAAAAAGACGATCTGAAAAAAGTGCTCTCCCACGACGAGGAAAAACTGGGAGGGCTTAAAAGCCAGTATCACCAGGCCCAAAAAGTTTACCATGAAGTGACGTCAACATTAACCGGCCTAAAACAGCTCAAATTTGACCTGACGACAAAAACCGATTCGCTTTTCCAGGAGCTGGGGCAGTTAAAATCAAACCTCGATGTCGAACAAAAAAATCTTTTCCGTTTAAAAGAAGAGCTTACCCTGAAACAATCGCGCTTAAGTTCCCTCGAAGAGTTAAGCCGTAATTTTGAAGGTTATCAGGAAGGCACGCGATCGGTCCTCCTTAAAAAGAAGGAATTGGCCGAAGAAGGTATTTTTGGGACCGTGGCTGATTTCGTTGAAACCGAGCCCATGTTTGAAAATGCGGTCTCGGCTGTTTTGGGGGAAAAGTTGCAATATGTGGTTGTAAAATCGCAGCAGGAAGGTTTGCAGGCCGTTGAATATTTAAACACGCTTGCCGGTGGGCGCAGCTCCTTTGTTCCATTGGGTGTTCGTTCTTCTTATGAACAATCGGGTGAAATTTCTTCCCAGGAAGGGGTGTTGGGGCCCCTTCGTCAGTTTGTTAATTTGCCTAGTGACTATCAAACTCTTTCCGAATTTTTATTTGGCGATGTTGTTGTGGTTGACACCTTAAAGCGTGCCCTTGATCTGTGGTCTTTCAACGGGCATCGAAAAACTTTGGTTACTTTAGGAGGTGAAGTGGTTGATCCATCCGGGGTGATCACCGGTGGTTCCACCGAAAATACATCAAAGGCCCTTTTGGAAAAAAAGCGGGAGATGAAAGATTTGGGAGTGCTTATTGAAAACTTGAAAGGGGAATTGCAGGCCAAGGAAGGGCAATGCCAAAACCTTATCGCGCAGGTGGGTGTGTTGGAAGGGTCCCTTGAAGTGGTGAAAAGCACCTCCTTTGAAGAAGAAATAAAAATAGCCAACCAGGAAAAAGATCTGACTCATTTTAAAAAGGAACTTTCCAAAATTGAGACGGATCAAGCCGAGCTGGTAAGCCGTTTGGAGCAGGCACACAGGCAGCTCGATGAATTGGCCACCACTGAACAAATTTTTGAAGAAGAACAAAAGACCCTCGCTGAAAAATCCCTTAATTTAACGGCAGAACTTGCCGTCAAAAAATCTGAGTATGAAGGTTTGGCCAAGTCGGCTGCCACCCAGGCTGAAATTTTAACGCAGATAAAAATCAAGGTGGCGCAAAGCCGGGAGCGAATGGATCATTTGGATGCTGAAATAAAGAGATTGATCGATGAAAAAGGCCGCCTCTTTCTTGAAAAAATAAAAAAGACGGAAGAACAGCTGGGGTTCATGTTCAAGGATGAACAAATGGCCGCACAGTGTGCCCATATCGAAAAAATGCTGGTTAAAAGGATGGATCAAAAAACAACCATCGAATCCTCCATGCGGACCCTGCGCGAATCTTATGAAACCCAGACAGGGCTTGTGCGTGAGCGCGAACAAGGTTTCAAGAAGATGCGCGATCATTTAGCCTTGCTTGCCCAGCAAATAAGCCAGGTGACCATTTCCTTGACGGAAGTTCGTGGGCTCATGAAACATTTAACCGAGCAATGTTTGGAGCGGCATCGTTTGAGCTTGGCTGATATTTATAAAGATAGGTTAGATTCAAATCTTGATCGCGAGCAGGCGAAGGTAAAAGTTTCTGAGTTGCGTGAAAAATTATCCAACATGGGGGATGTCAATCCCCAGGCCCTTCAGGAATATGACGAATTAAAGACCCGTTTGGATTTTCTTCTTCACCAGAAAACCGATCTGGAAACCTCACTTAAAACCCTTGAGCGTGTCATCCAAAAAATCAATCGCACCACGCGTGAGAGGTTTTTGGCCACCTTTAAACTAGTGGATGAAACCTTCCAAAAAGTTTTTCCAAAACTCTTCCAGGGAGGGCGTGCCCGCCTTGCCCTTACCAATGAAGAAAATCTTTTGGAAACAGGGGTTGATATTATCGCCCAGCCTCCCGGCAAAAAACTTCAGTCGATCAGCCTGCTTTCAGGCGGGGAAAAGGCCCTGACAGCCGTTAGTTTTATTTTTTCCATCTTTCTTATTAAGCCCTCCCCATTCTGTATCCTAGATGAAGTGGATGCCCCCTTAGATGAGGCCAATGTGCATCGTTATAACGACATGATCCGCACCATGACGGACAAGTCGCAATTCATCGTTATCACCCACAACAAACGCACCATGGAAATGGTGGATGTGCTTTACGGCGTGACCATGCAAGAGGCGGGGGTATCGCAATTGGTTTCGGTGAATCTTCATTAAAAAAAGCACTTTTCCACATCATTTGACTTTCCCTTCATTCCCTTATAAATACAGCACTTCTTTATGCTTATCGTTCAAAAATATGGGGGGACTTCGGTCCAGGATGCCGTTCGCATTAAGAATGTGGCGGCTCGTGTGGCCGGAGCTCGCAAGGAAGGCCATGACGTGGTCGTTGTTGTGTCTGCCATGGCGGGGGAAACCAATCGGCTTATCGAGCTGGCTAAATCCATCAATCCAGAGCCCGATGGTCGGGAATATGACCAGATTATTTCGACTGGCGAGCAGGTGACTGTTGGCTTGTTAGCTTTGGCGTTGCAGGGGTTGGGACAAGCAGCACGTTCCTTTTCGGGCCATCAGGTCAAGATTGTGACGGATTCAGCTTATTCAAAAGCACGCATCCAAAAAATTGATGCGAGTGTTATCTTTGATAGTATTAAAAAGGGGATGGTGGTTGTTGTTGCCGGTTTCCAGGGAATGGACGAAGAAGGGAACATCACCACTTTGGGTCGGGGTGGCTCGGATACAACGGCTGTAGCCTTGGCCGCCGCCCTTAAGGCGGACTTGTGTGAAATTTATACGGATGTCGATGGCGTGTATACAACCGACCCCCGTATTTGCCCCGATGCAAAAAAACTTCCGCGTGTTTCCCACGACGAGATGCTGGAAATGGCTTCCCAAGGGGCGAAGGTTCTCCAAATCAGGTCGGTTGAATTTGCTGCCAAATATAATGTTCCCTTGGTGGTGCGCTCGTCCTTTAATGACAACCAGGGAACCATTATTGTGAAGGAGGATAAAAATATGGAAGATGTGATTGTTTCAGGAATTACTCTGGATGAATCCGAGGCCAAGATTTCCTTGCGTCGTTTACCTGACAAACCCGGTGTTGCCAAAAATGTCTTTGTGCCCATTGCGGATGCCGGAATCAACGTCGATATGATTGTCCAAAATGTCAGTGAAGATGGATTTACTGATTTAACCTTTACCATTCCGGTGAATGATTTGGTTTTGGCCCAGAAAATTATTGAAAATGTGTCCAAGGAAATTGGAGCCAGCCGTATTGATACCGAAAAGTCGGTTGCCAAGGTTTCAGTGATTGGCGTGGGGATGCGCTCCCATTCAGGAGTTGCCGCCAAAGTATTCAAAACACTTTCAGAAGCAGGAATCAATATCCAGATGATCTCCACTTCTGAAATCCGTGTTTCGGTCGTGGTTGACAAAAAACACGGAAAAGAAGCGGTGAA
>MGPH01000053.1:28911-52659 GCA_001797365.1 Deltaproteobacteria bacterium GWA2_45_12 | reverse complement strand
CCCTGGGGGGCATACCATTGATGAACAAAAAGCAAATCACCATTTACGACACAACACTTCGTGACGGCTCGCAGTCAGAAGGAATCACTTTTACGGTTGAAGACAAACTTCTGATTGCCGAAAAACTTGACTGGTTAGGCATTCACTATATTGAAGCTGGTTGGCCCGGAGCCTCTCCTAAAGATACTGAATTTTTTGAACGGGCTTCCAAGGAACTTAAGCTTAAAAAAGCCCGCCTTTCAGCCTTTGGTTCCACACGGAAGGCAGGGCACATGCCCCCTCAGGACAAGGTGTTAAATGATCTGTTGGCTTCCAAGGCCCAAACAATCTGTATTTTTGGAAAAACCTGGGATTTGCATGTAAAACAGGCGTTACAAATTCCTTTGCCCGAAAATCTGGTTCTTATTGAAGATTCCATTGCTTATCTTAAAGCTTATAAACGCGAAGTGTTTTTTGATGCGGAACATTTCTTTGATGGGTACAAAGCCAACAAAAAATATGCCCTTGATAGCTTGAAAGCCGCTGTTCGTGGAGGAGCTGATGTTCTTGTTTTGTGTGATACCAATGGAGGAAGTCTGCCTCATGAGATAACACGCATTGTGTCTGAAGTGCGAAGAAAAATCCGGACTCCTTTGGGAATTCACTGCCATAACGATACGGGGACGGCCATTGCCAATTCACTGGCAGCCGTTCTTGCGGGAGCCACTCAAGTTCAGGGAACGATTAACGGCATTGGGGAACGTTGTGGCAATGCCAATTTGTGTACCATTGTGGCTAATTTGGAATTGAAGATGGGGTATAAGACTTTGGGAATTTCAAGATTTCAGCACCTCACTTCAGTGTCACGATTTGTGGACGAAATGAGCAATCGGGCCCCCCACAGCCAGCAACCTTATGTAGGTAAATCGGCTTTTGCCCACAAGGGCGGAGTGCATGTGCACGCCATTTTGAAAGATGCGCGCACCTACGAACACATCAAACCCGAAAAAGTGGGAAACACCCAACGTATTCTGGTTTCCGATCTTTCAGGGGCTTCAACCGTGGCACATAAGGTGCAAGGGGTGGCCAGTCTTAAGGCGGATGATCCCCGTGTGAAAGAATTGCTGCATCAATTAAAAGAACAGGAAAACCAGGGTTACCAATTTGAAGGAGCCGAAGCTTCCTTTGAAATTTTTGTAAAAAAATCCCTGGGACAGTACAAGCCTCATTTTGCTCTGCATGATTTTAAAGTAAGTGATTATATTTCTGAAAAACCAACTCATGAACCTACCTCGGAAGCCACGATTCATTTATCCGTTGATGGAAGTGAAGAGTTTGCCACAGCTAAAGGAGTGGGTCCGGTTCATGCGCTGGACCAAGCCCTGCGAGCGGCCCTTGAACGTTTTTATCCGCAAATCAAGGAAATGAAATTGCTCGACTATAAAGTGCGTGTACTGCCCGCAGGTGAAGGTACAGCTTCTTCTGTACGCGTATTGATCGAATTTGGAGATGGCCCGAACAAATGGGTCACTGTGGGTGTTTCTGAAAACATCATTCATGCCAGCTACCAGGCCTTGGTGGATGGGATCGACTATAAATTGCTTCAGACAACAAAATAATTTGGTTGTTTCCTCAATATTGGAATGCCATTAAAGATATGTTAAATGGCCAAAATCCTTGACATCCCAAGGGATTTTCTTCAAAATCTTTTTAAGTTTCTTAGCGCTAGAACCACCATCTTTTAAGGAGATGCCTCAAATGATAAAAAAATACTTTGGGTTTGGTTTCATGGTCTTGGTTTTTTCATTATTTACCTTGCAAGCAAAGGCCTCCCTTGATTCAAAATTTGACATCATCACCTTTCACCCAGCCGTTGATGGGGGCGATTACTTCAGTGTCTATGGTTCTCAAAACCTAAAAGCTTGGCAGGGGAATGTGGGTTTATACATCGATTATTCCAATCGCCCTTTGCAATTTATCGGGGTGGGAAATGCCACAGGGCGGCAGTCCATTATTGATCACATGTTGGTGGGGGATTTGTACGGAGCCATTGGTTTAACCGACTGGGCTGAAGTGGGTGTGAATATCCCCGTTGTTTTTTACAATTGGTTTTTTACGGATAATTTTGCTGCCGAGGAAGACCATGGCGGCGGCATGGGCGACATTCAACTGATGACAAAATTTCGAGTGATCAACACCGAAAATCATAAAGTCGGTTTTTCGATTATGCCCTTTGTCACTCTCCCCTCAGGGGATCCTGTGCGTTTCACAGGCAATGCCAATCCCACGGGTGGTGTTTTGTTTATCACTGATTTCATCATTCATGAACGCTTTACCCTGGCTTTAAACCTTGGAGGAGTTATTCGTGACGATGTTACTGTGCATGATGTGCGCATTGATGATCAGTTTAAATACGGTTTGGCAGGTAATATTAGGTTGGGTAAAAATTGGTTTGCCATCATTGAAACTTATGGAACCACTCCTTTCAGGAGCCTTTTTTCAAATGAAGGGGAAAGCCCCTTGGAAGCCGGTGGCGGTATCCGTTACATGTTTGGCGATAGCGGGTTTTCAATGAATTTGGGTGGAACAGCCGGTCTTGTTGATGGTGTTGGGGCTCCCCGGGCGCGCGGCTTTTTGGGTGTTAATTGGACCTCGCCCATTCGTGAAAAAGATTGTCCCGTTTGTGCCCCTCCAGCGCCTCCGCCTGACCCACGTATTAAGGGGGGTAAGATTGTCATTTGGGGTAAAATTTATTTTGATACCGACAAGGCTGATATCAAGCCCATTTCGTACCCTGTGCTAGACGATGTCGTAGACGTGATGAATAAAAATTCCCAGATTGAATTGGTGGAAGTTCAAGGTAACTGCGATATTCGTGGAAGTGATGCCTACAATATGAAGCTTTCAGATCGTCGTGCCAATTCGGTGCTCGAATACCTTGTTTCAAAGGGAATTTCAGCTTCCCGTTTGCAATCCAAGGGTTTTGGTTGGCATAATCCCATTGCCGACAACAAGACCAAAGAGGGGATGAGCCAGAATCGGCGCGTGGAGTTTGTCATTCAAAAAGATTCGAGCCAATTGTAGGGGCGAGAATACCTTCGCCCATACCCGATAAGGGCGCATCACGATGCGCCCTTACCCAAAGGCCTCGTGGAAACACGGGGCTTTTGTTTTTTAGTTATCCTCCCTCCCTTGAGGGGAGGGAGTTAGAGGGAGGGTGGCCCCGAGATCACCCTCTCCCTAACCCTCTCCCCTCAAGGGAGAGGGGGGCAAATATGCCCCGACTCTATTTTGATTATAATGCCACAACCCCGCTGGCTCCTTCGGTCAGGGAAAAATTAAAATTTTTGCTCAAGCAGGATCTTAAAAACCCTTCGAGTGTTCACACTGAAGGGAGGGCGGCCCGCGAGGCAGTCGATGCCGCACGTGGGCAACTGGCATCCCTTTTGGATTGCTTGCCGGATGAGATTGTTTTTACAAGTGGAGCTACTGAATCAAATAACTGGGTTTTCAAATCCATTTTCCAAAATCGACCTCCACGTAGAAATCGTATTGTGACAACCTCGGTGGAGCATAGTGCGGTTTGGTTTCCGCTTCAAAAGCTAAAAAATCAAGGAGTCGAACTTGTTGTCATTCCGGTAAGCTCTGAAGGTGTTCTTGATATGGATGCCTTAAATCGTGCCGTGGATGATTCCACGCTTTTGGTTTCAGTGATGCTTACCAATAACGAAACCGGAATGGTGTTTCCCGTGGCAGAGATTGCCTCAAAAATTCGGGGGCGGGGGGCCTATTTCCATACGGATGCGGCATGTGCTTTGGGTAAAATGCCTGTTTCGTTTCGAAAGCTGGGGGTGGATTTTTTAAGTTTTTCAGGAACCAAATTTTATGCCCCCAAGGGAGTAGGGGGGCTTCTGGTTCATCATGGATTAAGTCTGTCCCCCCTTATTTCTGGAGGAAAACAACAACGGGGTTTAAGGGCGGGGACGGAAAATGTGGAAGGGATTGTAGCATTAAGTGAAGGATTAAACTTTTCGTTGCAAGATATTGAAAAAGAAATATTAAGATTGTATGAACTGCGCCTAAAGATTTGCGAAGGACTCCGTCAAATGAGTCCGAAATGCCTTTTTCATGAAGGCCAGGATCAATTGCCGGGAACTTTAAATGTGAGTTTTCCTGGGTTAAGTGGCCAGGTGTTGTTGGCTCGTTTGGATTTGGAAGGAGTGGCGGCTTCCTACGGTTCAGCCTGCCAGTCAGGGACCCTTGAAGTATCGCGTGCCCTCTTGGGCATGGGTATTTCAGAGGAGGAGGCGGAAAGTTCCATCCGATTGTCGTTTGGGAAGATGACGACGGAGCAGGATGTAGAAAATTTATTGGGAATTTTTAAGAAAATTTTGTGACATTTGTCATTTCGACTTTGCTCAATGACCAGGGATTGTGGTCCCTGAGCGGAGTCGAAGGGACAAAATTGAATGAAGTTGATTTCCAAAAAACGCGTTGTTGTTGCCATGTCGGGAGGGGTCGATTCCTCGGTGGCGGCTTATTTGTTAAAGGAGCAGGGCTTTGATGTTATCGGGATTTCGCTTAAAACCTGGGATGCTTCAGAAGAGCAAGTCGCTCGGGGGAAAACATGCTGCTCATTCAAAGATATCGAGGACGCACGCAGCGTGTGTGAGCGGCTTGGTGTTCCATTTTATGCGTTTAATTATAAAAAAGTTTTTAAGGAGAAAGTAATCGACAATTTTGTGGGGGAATATTTAAAAGGCCGCACTCCCAATCCCTGCATTCTTTGCAATAATCACATCAAATTTGACCAGCTTTTAAATGAAGCCGAAAAACTGGGGGCCGATTTTCTGGCCACGGGGCACCATGCGCGTGTCAGGCACGATGAAACGGGAACCCATCTCTTAAAAGGGGTTGATGAGCATAAAGACCAGTCCTATGTGCTGTATGGTTTAAGTCAAAAACAGTTGGCCAAGATTTTACTTCCAGTGGGGGAGTATACCAAGGAAGAAATCCGGAACATGGCCAACAACAACCATGTGCCCACGGCTTTCAAGCCTGAGAGCCAGGATATTTGTTTTATCCCTAATCATGATCACGCCAGTTTTATTAAAAAACAAGTGGGAGAGCTGCCTTGGGGAAAAGGAATCTTTGTGGACGGGGAAGGCCATAAACTGGGGGAACATGAAGGGATTCATGCCTACACGGTGGGGCAACGCCGGGGTTTGGGGATTGGTTTTGGGGAAAGATTGTATGTGACCAAAATTGATGCCCAAAAAAATGAAGTCATTTTGGGCGAAAAGAAAGGGCTCTTGTCTTTGGGCTTGGTGGCTTCCAAGGTTCATTGGATCCGGCCCGTTTTTGAAAATGGGAATGCAGTTTCGTGCGGTGTGAAAATTCGTTATCAAAAAACAGAAATTGCGGCCCATGTTGAGCCTGGAAAAAATGAGGGCGAGGTTGTTGTGAAATTTAACGAACCTTCGGGTACTGTTTCTCCCGGTCAGTCCGCTGTTTTTTATCTCGGGGATGAAACTTTGGGTGGAGGAATTATTGAAAGAGCATTATATAGTATTTCAACTTTTAATGAGTACGTTAGTGCTCATTAAAAGTTAGAAATACTTATGGTTGAGCCATCAGAATGTACTAATGAAATGTTAATCAACCATAAATAAAGGGATGAATATGGGCTTTTTTTCTTTTTTTAGGGATAAAATTTCCCGCCATGAGCGCAAACATTTAAAATATTTTGAAAAAAAACTGGGTTATGTTTTTAGTAACAAGAGGCTTTTAAGACGGGCCTTATCCCATAAGTCGTATGCCAACGAAAAAAGGCTTGGAGCCACTCATCACAACGAGCGCTATGAATATCTGGGGGATGCGGTCTTGGAACTGGCTGTCAGCGATGTCCTCATGCATCTTTTTCCCGAATCGGATGAGGGCGATTTATCCAAATTACGCGCGGCAGTTGTCAATGAAACTTCGCTTGCCGAACTGGCACGAAAAATTTCTGTGGGTGATTTTATGTTTTTGGGCCGCGGGGAAGACAATGGGCAGGGAAGACAAAAAGATTCCCTCTTGTCCGATGCTTTCGAGGCTGTTCTTGGAGCCGTTTATCTGGATGGAGGATTTAAGCCTGCTTTTAAGGTGGTAAAAGCTTTGTTTGGCGATGTCATGAACAAGGCTTTAAATCAGGATATTACCCGCGATTACAAAACAAAAATGCAGGAAGAATCCCAGACTCGATTTCAAACCGTGCCCCGCTATACACTTTATTCTGAATCAGGCCCCGATCACGACAAGACTTTTGAAGTTCATTTATACATTCGTGAAAACTTGTATGGAAAAGGTTTGGGGAAGAGTAAGAAACAAGCTGAACAGAATGCCGCTCAAGAGGCGTTGGAAAAGATAGTGAATGGTGAATAGTTAATAGTATGATCATTCTTTACCATTCACCATTCACTATTCACCGTTTTCCCCATTCACCATTTTATGTTCAAATCCGGCTACATCGCAATCCTTGGCGCTCCCAATGCCGGGAAATCAACCCTGCTTAACTCTATTTTGGAAGAAAAACTGGCAGCGGTGAGTGCCAAGCCCCAGACCACACGCAAAAGATTTCTTGGAATTTACACGACAAAAACCTGCCAGATGATTTTTCTGGATACACCGGGAATCCATTCTTCAGACAAACAATTAAATCAGTTCATGCATCAGGAGGTAATGGAAGCTATTACCGATGCCGATGTGTTGGTGTTTCTTGTTTCTTTGGACCAGGAATTGTCGGAAGAGTTGGTCAGGGTGCACCAATGGGTGCAAAAAAAATTTCCGGAAAAAAAAAGGATTTTGGTGACCAATAAGGTGGACCTCTCTCATGTCACCCCCGCCACGTTATCCGCCGTAGGCGGATTCGGTCAAGCGGGGGCCCAGGGACTGGATTCCCGCTTTCCAGAATCCCGCGTTGCGGGATCACGGGGCGGGAATGACGTTGGGCGTGTGATACTGCGTGGGCAAGAAGTGATCGTTCATTTCTCTGGTCTTGAAAACATTCCCATTTCCTCCCTGACAGGTGAGGGAATTCCCGATCTCCTAAAAAAATTGGAAGAGTTTTTGTCCGAGGGCCAGGCCTTTTATCCCGAAGAGGATCTCACCACCGAAAACATGCGCAGCATTGTAGCCGAAATCATCCGCGAAAAAGCCTTTGAAAATTTGCACGAAGAAATCCCGTATGGTTTGGCAGTGGAGATTTTAAAGTTTAAAGAGAGTGTAGGGGCGCCGCTTGCTGCGCCCCCTACCCACATCACCGCCAACCTCGTTGTCGAACGCGATTCCCAAAAGGGGATGGTCATTGGAAAAGCGGGGGCCATGATCAAAAAAATCGGCAGTCTGGCACGGGCCGATATTGAAAAATTGTTGGATGGAAAAATATTTTTAGAGCTACAGGTGAAGGTCGATAAAAATTGGACAAAAGATCCCAGGAGGCTAGCCTATTACGGTTATGAAATTCCCAGGAAATAAGGCATCCCTTAGGGTATCTGAAGGGTTATCCCCACTGTATTCATGAATTCACCCGGAATGATCGGTTTTTTTCTTTCAAATTGTAAATCCTTAAGTCGATATTGTCCCCCCGTTGTCAAAATAACCATGTCGGTAATCTTGTATCCAAGTTCGAACACATTGATCCTTCGACTCAAACTTTAGCCCCTTGGGGCCGAAATAAAAAAACGGATCAAAACTCGGGGGCTTGCCCCCGAGTTATTTATTTAAATAAAAATTCTTCTATCCCATCGATTAAAGGGCCGAAGGTGATGTTTACACCAAAAGTGGGATGGTTAAAATCGGGATTCATGTTCCAGAACACGCGCAGCCAATCATCACCAAACCCGATGCCTGTTCCGATTCCTGGTTCTAATTGTATGGGAGTATTTTCTGTAGGTGTTAAACGGGCACCCATTGATACGTTTAAAAGTGCAGCTGGTGAATTGACTTTCACAAAGGGGGTGGCTCCTGGATGAAGACTTGTTTCCGCATCATAATGGGTGATGTCAAGCCGTGCCCCCGCATCCAGGTAGCCATCCAATCCGGGAATGCTTCTTTGAATGCCCACGGAAAAACGATGACCCTTGCCAAGGGCATTTCGGAAGGGGTTTGTATCAAGGTCCGGGAAATAAGCCAATTCAATACGTGGGACGATGGCCTCGCCACGGGCTTGTTTGATTTCTTCGTTCAAAGCTCGGGCTTCTTCCTCTTGTTTTTTAAGTCTTCCCCCGGTTTTTTTATCAAGTTCATCGTGCATTTGTTCTTCGGCCCCCGGAATTGATTTTGTATTTGGAACCGGCGTCATGCGTGCCTGCCCGGTGGATAATTTGCGTTCTACAATGATGGTGTCAGGGATTTTAGTGTGAGGGGCTTGGCCGGTTTTGCCCACATAGGCCTCGTATTGTTTGATGGATTCCAGTCCCACTCGGGTGAGGAAAGCAAAAGCGTGGCTGCCAAAGGGAATGTCACTTTGAAGGTGTTGGGTCATCGAGATGAAATGGGGGCGGCCAAAAAGGTCGCCATGGCGGGCGATTTCTTCATAGGGACGTTTGGTGCGCACCAAACGTTCAAACGAACGTAACCACGATTTGTAATCTTCTTCAACAAACATGGCCAAGTCGGTGCTGATGTGTTCGATGACTTCAAGGAGTTCCCTTTGTTGCGGAGTGAAGTTTGTGCCGTTGTGATTTCCGGAACGAATCAGATTTGCAATTTTATTGGCTTCGGTGATGAAATCCATGGCCTGCTCATCCAAGGCGTGAAACAGATCATGGTCGGCACGGGGTTGAGAGCCGTTTTTCATGATTGACTCGTAATAGGCGTCCAAAATTTTGCGTCTGGCTATGTAGAGCTCTTCATACTTTTTGGTTTCAGATTCAGGGATGCCGGCTTCTCTGAGTGTCAACCTTATCGTATGAAAAGCCAGATCCATCATCTGACGGGTATACATCACCATGCCGGGGATGGAATCCTTGCTGATGACTTCATCATTACCCACACCTTCACGGATAAGGATGCCGGTTAAATCTTTTTGGTCTCCCGAAAATTCCCGCGTATCAAAGATATTGGTGAATTTGTCATACAAGCCGATGTTGCGCGAGGCATCCACTTTCATGAGTCTGTCTTGTATGTGGTCATAATGGTCCAGATAGACAAGCATGTTTGATTTTAGGGATTCAACCAAACTCATGACCTCGGGAGTTGTTCCGGGAATGTCGTTTTCGCCGTCGCGTAGCGAGGTCCCGTTTGCGGGATTGACAGTTTCATAGTGGAAACTGACGCGAAGGACATCGTCATCGATCTTTTTTAGGTCAATGGTGAGGGCTTCGGCATTGTCAATGATGGCTGGAGCCGTGACCGCTGGCAGATCGGTTTTTCGATTAACGCCCGGCAAATAGCGTGCGTTGTAATAGCCGCGTTGATGCACATGAGCTTCCAATAAAGCAATGACGGATTCATCCGACAAAATCATGCGTGCAAAACCGGAGGATTCCAGCTCGACAATCTGTTTGAATTGATAATGTCCTCCAATGACGAATTTGGCTTGGGGATTGCGCCGCTTCATTTCGTCCATGTAGGCACGTACTATTTTTACCTGTGTGTCTGAAACGTGGCCCAAGAGGCTGGCCCCTTCATCAAAACCTGCATGGCTGTAATCCATGGAATCCATGTTGATGTAATAAACAGGAACGGTTTGTCCTCCCATGGAGAAAGTTTTCATCTCAAAGGCGGAAAGGTGGAGCCAGTTTTTGGTGGACTCTTTGGGATCGTGATCGCTTCCGGGAGTAAATTGAACGGTGGAATGCCAAAGCTTGGTTCCTTTCGAGAGCGTTTCTTCATTCCAGAAGTGTTTGTAAATTTGGGGTGAATTAAGCCGGTTTTGCATCACCGACCAATCATAGGCTTTCCAAATCTCTTCATCCTCAGGGGAGGCTTCCTTGTCGGTGCCTTTGGTGGCGATGAGGTAATCGGAGTTGTGGCTATAGTTTAAACGGGTTACCTTGTAGGGAATTCCCATCATCTCGTAATAATGCTTGATGGCATCCCCCTTGTTTTCGAGGTACCCGCCGCTTTCTGGTATGGCCACTTGGTCCTTGATATTGCGTTTGGAGCCCCATGTGTGAAGAACGATGGATAAAAGAAAACCAGCCACACTGTTTTCCATGGTGGTGACGCCCGTGTATTCGGCTGCATGGTTGCTGGGAGCAATGGCGCAGAGTCTTGTCGAGGGGGTGGCATTAAAGAGTTCCTTCCATATTTTTTTGATAAGGGTCCATTCATCCGACGAGTTGGTGTCCACCTCATCCCCCGTACTGATGGAGCAGGCATCCGGATGCTGATGAGTGGGGTCGATGGATTTATTCATCTGGTAGGCAAAAAGTTTAAGTAAGTGCCCCGGTGAAATGTTTTGCCCCGGAAGCCGGATGGCGGTTGGCACAACACTGTGGGCTTCCAGGCTTCGCAAAAGGCTGACAACTTCAGCCAGTGACAAAAGTTGGCTGTCAGAGGTGACTCTAATTTTAACTTCACTGGGATCGGGAGTTATTTCTGTATAGCGATCTTGTTGAATTTCTTCGGGTGCAGGTGGAAGAGGGGCCTCTTCCGGCATGGGGGGAGGCTGCATGACTGCCACTGTTTGAAATAAACCCGGAATAGAACCCATGAAAACTCCTTAAGGGAAATTTAAAGAAAGCTTTTAGTATTATCGAATTTAAACTCTAAACGTTGCTCTGATTAAAGGCGAAGTGTACACAATCTTTTTAGCCCAAAAATTTCAATAAAAATCTTTGTTTTTAGTAATTTATAACGCCATGCGTTAAGAGGAGGTTTAAAGCAACCTTTTTGAATTCATACCGAAGATCAATGGTATGCACCCCAGGGCAAGCCTTGGAAGATTCTCCGCCTAAGGTGGAGGGTTTTGACCCGGCAAGGCGCGTCCCCGAAGCCAACGAGCGTAGGGGATAAGAAACCTAAACTTTTAACTTTTGTATACTTTATGACTGAAGCGGCAACCATCAATGGGGGGCATGTTTTTTCGGCCCCGGATCAGGACGGTATTTGGCAGGCCTTGGGGATTCCAAATCCATTTGGAAATTCCGGAAATGGAACTTCGCCTACAGCAGATATTTTTATTTCAGCAAACCCGTCCGGGGTTCAGCAAACAGTTCGCCCCTTGGGGGCTCAATGGGCAACCCGCTTGCATTCGGATAGAGCCGCTCTGCCCAGAGAGGTCCTTTCGTTTTATGATCATGTGGCCGTTTTATTTCCCCAAAGATTGCATGCGGGCGATGTGCATTGGATAGCCAAAGAGTATGCGGTCAATCCTTCTCTTTTGCCCGCAGTTCTCACCCTGTTTGAAAAAATATTACTGGCAAATCCTGCACTGATTCCCCAAAAGATTTTCAGTGAACTTGTCTTGCGGGCCATTGAAAGCCGGGACAGGGACACGGTTTGCATGGGCTATGGGCTTGTTCTAGCGGCCGCTTACCATCATCCGGGGATTATTTCTGCAGATCTTGTCACAAGGGCCATGGATGCTTTATCCAACCAGAAAGATGATGGCATTAAAGAAACAGGCCGAAACTGTTTGGGCATTACCCTCCATCGGATGGCCTCCCAGGTGACCACTGGTCTTGAGGCCAAATTGAAACAAGATTTTATCCGAGCCCGGGGGGATGAATGGAAGAACCTCTGCTTCTGGCTTAAATTTTTGGCTCCGTTTTTAAGCCACCCCGATAAGTGGGTGAGGTTGACGCTTGAAAAAATGGATTCCATGAAAAATGAAAAACGCGGGTATGCGTATGGTTTTTTGCAATCTTTGGCGAATGCGCACCCGGAAGCGTTTCGGGGGCAATCCCTTCAATGGTTGGATGATGAAGTGAAAATGCTCTTGGGCTTTAAAGATACGACAGAAAGGGCGGAAAATCTGGTTTATCTTGTATGGATGATGGGCTTTTTATGGCCCTTGGGCAGGAAGGATGACTCCACGGCCGGGCGCTGGACGGAATTTTTATCCGATAGCCGTATGGGGCTGGCCCCCCGTTTTAGTCCCCGTGTTTTTTTCTGGGCCAAAGCCCGTATTTCAGATTCCCCCCACGGATTTGATGAAGAAGGTTTCCCCATCCTTGCTGCCGAGAATCGTTCCCCCAATGTCAGTAATGAACGGGTTCAATTTTTGAATCAACTGGTGATGCAAGCCAGACAAGCGCCCCTTTCTCTGCCCTTAAAATTGATGCTTGTGTCCTATGCCGATTGTGTTTTTCGCGACACGATGAAGATGGAAACCCTGGCCGATTTCTGGATGTGGTGCCAGGGGAATATGGTTGCCCAATTCAATGCCCGCGCCTCTTATGCTGCAGTTTCCATGGATGAGATGGATTTTCCCCATGGATCGGATAAATACCGAGACTTTGTACAAAGGGTTATTGATCATTTAAAGAATCGTGGGGCACTTTCCCTATCATGGCTTGCGACTTGTTTTGAAATAGGTCAGGGCCCCGAGGCGGCCGATGTGTTTGGATTTAATCATCAGAACCTTCCCTTAATGGCCAAGAGGGCTTCCGATGTTTTTAGAGGGCGGCTATCTTTGTATTCTGTAAATTATTCCGGACAGAAACTGGTCTTTCCCCCGTTTGGCTTTATGGAAGAAGCCCTACGGCAGTTATTTGGTGAGGCCTTCCAGGGTTTTGAATATCGCCTGGATCCGGTTTCGCCGGAAGAAAGACTCGCCATGCGCGCTCAGGGGAAATACGTTGTAAGACTGGGTTTTGAACCCTCCCATTTGGATGATGATCCAAGAAAACCCCGTGTAGATGCTTTTTTTCGTGCCATGGCCGATGTTTATCGTGCCGTCCATCAGCTAAGCATGCCCCAGTCCTATCATCTTGCAGCCCAACAGCTGTATCAAATAGCCGTTGCTCTTGAGCCCAGTGATGGCGAATGTTTTGCGTGGGGGCTGGCTAAAAAAACGTTGGTTGATTTGGAGAATGGGGGAAAAACAGGCCATCCCACCGCGCAAGATTTTTTCAATAGATTATGGTCCCCCTTCCATTTTTATTTTGCCCAAAACTGGAATGAAGCCTTAAGTCTGGATGAAAAAACACGGATGCTCGATTATTTGTGTTCCCATGTTTATGGCGAAAAATATTTGGGCTCCAAAAACGGCGATATCAAAGCCGGTGATTTCATGCCGGGCTATGCCCTCGATGGATGGCCAACCGAAAAACTGGAAGCCTACCAAAAGTTCATTGCCAATTATCTGGCTGCGCTCAAGGGCCTGCCTGACAATGCCATTGTCAACCAGTGTCGCCAGTATTTACGGCAACTGAATGCGGATATTGATGGTGTTTTGCAACAAAGGCCCGAGGCCGCTCGGCCGTGGAATACAAATGATTTGGGAGATAATCAGATTGCCCAGTGTTTAAGTCCTGAAGAAGCAGGGTGTCTTATTCGTGTCTACCATAGGGCTTATCAACTGGGATTATCTTTGGATCGGGCCCGTGCCTTGCAAGATCTGGTTCGTCGTGCCTGGCAGGGGTTGGCAAAGTTTGAAGATGTTTCATGTCTGCTAAAAGAGTTTGGTTTTGAGACGTGGCAGAACCAGCAGGTTGATGAAACCAGAATTCCCGCAAACGATACAAATGGAAATATTGGTTATTTGGGGGACCCTTTAGAAACTATTCAAAGATTGAAGAACCTTTGTTTATTGCCGGAAGAAGTGGTTCAGTTGGAAGAGTTGATTTTGACGGCACGATGGAGATTGAGCCAGTCCCATTACCGCAGAGAAGTAGTGATCTTGTTAAACAAGATGATCCCCGGCATGCCCGAAGAAGACCGTGCTTATTGGGCCGAAGTGCGGTGGAATATTTTAACCACCATGGATGATGTCATTGATTTGCTGCTCAATGGCTTTGACATGGCTTTTGTTCGGGGTGGTCGTAGAATAGAACGCGTTTATCGTGATAATTTCACGAGTGTTTATGCTTTGACTTTAACGGACAATATTTGTGGAAGGGAAGTACATGGTGAAATAAAGGTCATTCGTATTCCCTATACCAACGTGGTCAAGGGAATTAGATTCTGGTTTGATTTGAGGGGTTTTGTAAATTCCGATCAGGTTATTCAGTCTATTATTTGTGCCCTGGCCGTTGATTATCCGTTTGCCTATTCAATATCGTTTCTGGTTGATGATGCTGAAAACGGTGTGGTCCGCCAAGAGTGGACAAATTCGGGTCAGGGTGGCTTCGTACTGGATTTTGAAACCCTGCCCTTTGGGGACCGGCAAAATAACAGGCAACACTTAAGTCGCCTGGGTTTGGTTCCCACCTCCGATGTGCAATCTGCTTCAAGGGGAATTCTTCATAAGCTTAAATATCAATTGGGTCAGTGCTTGGGTAGGGCAGAAGAATTTCTACCAAATGCTGAAGAACAAGGTCGATGGTTTGAATGGTTTGATCAGATCATAAAAGATATGGACCCCGATTCGCATGGTTATCAGTTAGTGGCTGCCGCCCGTCACGTGCTGTTGTTAAGGGCCCCCAATTTCTTTGAGCGGGTGCAAAACATAGTTCAACAAATCTTGGGACCCCTGTGGGAGTTAAATTCGGGAAGCCCCATTGATTCAGACAAACCCTTTGTCAGGGAATATCGTTTTACAGTGGACAATGGTCGTTTTCGCAGAACATTCACCTTAGCCCTTGAAGAAAACCACGGGGATGAATTTTTGGAAATTTACATAACCTATCACCATGAGTCCGAAGCGCTCGATGCCTGTGTGTTGGTAAAGGGCTTGATGGCCGCATTTCCCCAACTGCGCAAGGTAATTACCCGAAGTTTTTTGGATGAGCGCCGGTCCGTTAAAACACAATGGAAAAGGCACGGGATCCGTGATTTCAGACTTGAGTCGGACGAACTTCTTGAAAAAGTACCGACACCAGGCAGATCCTCCGATTTTTTCACACGACGTACAAGAAGGCCCTCCAGTGAGCCACCGATGCCGGATTTTGTGGAACCTTTTTCTGGTGTTGAATCGGTGCTACACAACAGAAATGGCCCTGAAAGCGTGAGTGAAGAAATAGAAGGAGCCCTGCCCGTGCAATCACCCAGGCCTCTTCACGTCACGGGCCATCGGGCCCGCACTTTTATCCCCACTGTTTTCCTTCCTTTTATCCCAAGACACCATTTGATCAGCCCCTTTGGCCGGGCTGTTTTCCGCGGGGGGATGCGATGACGTCTTTTCGTTCTGCACTCGATGCCTACCAATCCATACGTCTTTTATTGGACGGACATCTTGTTACCCCAGAGGGTGATATTGACCTGGCCGTTCTTGAGAGGCTGGCAGAAAGAATGGATGCTCCAGATCGGGATATTCCCCTTGGCTATGAAGAGCATCGTCGTGCCGTGGATGGACTTAAAGCTTTGTCTCACGGCTTAAATCTCCGACTGAGATCAGCCGCGCGTTATTTTTTAGGAGAAGCACCAGTTTTTTCAACCGATCTTCCCGAGGATGAAACCCAGTTTCATAGTGCCTTTTTGAGGTTTGAACGGGCCTATCTTGATCATAGTGTGACACTATGGAGCGATTTGCGGCGGGTACAGGATTCATTTCAGTCTTTATCCCCGGTGGAGCAAATCGAAACTTTAAGGATGGGCATCGGCCTTTTGCGCCATAATCATTCAGGCTCTGCCGAAAGCTTGGTGGTGATCGACCGGATTTTCAATTTGTTTTGCGATTGGATGTTTTTGGTTCCCCCCGCCCACGCCAAAATATTATTTTGCCAATTTTTAGAGGCTCTCCCTTCCATCAAAGTTTGTGATCTTGTGGGTCATGGAGAACAATTGACACGATTGATTCAAGACACGTCCCCGGAAGCGGTTGCTGTTTATCTTCATGAAGGAGATCATCCCCTTTTAAATCCCATTCTCTACGGTCTTGTGCTGGCGCAGGCTTCCGATGGCGATTTCGAATTCCATTATCAACGTCTAAGGGGAAAAATGAAAAGCGAAGACAATGACGACAAAAGACGGGCCATCCAGATTCTGCGCTATGCCTTGGACCGTCTGTCCATGGACCAAAGGCGATCATTAATCCCTGATACAAAGGCTTTAAGTCAAAGCCCCGATGAGTTGTGTGCACGTTCAGCCGTTAATTTTGCCATGAAGGCCTTATCCTTGGCCCAAACAATGGAGGAAATGGAAGTATGGTTTAAAATTGCCCTATGCTGCGCTTTTGAAAATCCAGGTGCTGTAAGGATTTATGCCGATCACTGTCTTCGCGAAGCGATGCAAATTCATGATCAAGTTGAGATTCTATCCCTTGCTGAGATCGTTTTCTTGTCCTTTAAAGGAAGGCCGATGCAGATTAAAGATATGCGATTTGCGCTTATGAGACAAGTTTTCTACTCTGCCGCGAAACTTGTTAACGGTGTCCGCGAGGTTCAAAATAAATTGCTCAGTCTCTTTTGGCCCCTCATGAATTTAGAAATGATTGAATTTAAGTGTGGTGGAAAAAGCGAGACGCCATTTCCGGATTTGATGGAAAATTATGTCCAATTTGGCGTGAAAGCATTTCCGCGTTTGCACAGCGTGGATGTTCCTTACAAAAGAGTATCCACCACCGCGGAAGAAATTGTTTCACGGTTTAAAACCATTGGGGAAGCGCGAGCATTTCATCGTCATCGTGTTTATCAGCTTGAAGGAGATCAGGGTGATTTGATGATTAAATTTGCCAATAAAGGTCAAAGTGGAGAAAGCTTGGTGCGTGAAGTTCAGTGGTGGAAGACTTTGGAAGATCATGGATTGCATTTTGGAAATGATTTGCCCTTCGCCGTGCATGATGAGGATGGGAAGGTTTTGTTATTTGAAATTGATGGCCGCGATGCAGTGGCGATGCGCGTACCCCACGATTATTTTTATTATCTGGATGATCCGGTTTTCCCCTTTCCTTTATTTGAAGAGGGCTTGAAGCGATCGCTTCGGGCCGTTTTCTCTTTGGCCCGGTATGGGGTTTATCATGAAGTTCCCGTGGGCCTGTATCATTTTTGGGTGGATGGGGAAAATCAAAGGAACCGGGCTTATAGTGTTGCCCCCGGGATTGCCTTTGGCGGTGGTTATTTTGGCATGGGAGAAATTGAAAACTGGCGCGGATGCCTGCGCTGGGCCAATTATGCGTTAAATGGCCTACGTGATGGAGAGGAGATGATCACGGGAGACGAGTTTGAAGGAAGGGTGCAGTTTTCTTCTTCTGCTGTTTTGGCGGCGCCGGTTGACGAGATGCTTATTTTAGGACGCCATCTTTTAGCAGCGACTCTTCTCTTAGGAAATCGGATGGTGGATATCTTGGAAAAAATACCCGATGAAGGACGCAATGCTTGGAAGGATGATATTTTTCTTCAGCATTATGCGGAAATTCTTTTAGAAGTTTTTTCTGAAGCCTATGCCGCGCGCTATGAGCTCTCTTTCGAAAGAGCGTTGGAGTTGATGAAGCCCCGAGCGGATTGGTTGCGGTTCTCCCGACAGATGGCATTTTTCATGACCAAGGCTTACATCCCCTATGTTCATCCCGATCCTTTAAAGAGGCAGCCCTTTCCCGAATCCATTTACGGCCCTGGTGTTGAGTTGAGAGGATTTGGCCCTTATGCAGAAGGCTCTTGGGATGATGAGCTTGGGTTTATTGGCGCCCCCTGGGTGCGTGATGAGCTTAATTTGGGGGCGAATACGTGCCAACTTCCCATCCGCGAATTCGAAAAGGCCATGTACGCCGTGTTTTTGGATCCGGAGGTGGTGGTGAAGGTGCCGGATCCCCTAAAAAATTCGGGTAACGCCCCCCAACCCCCTCTTACATTAAGAGGGGGCGAGGGGGAGTTATCTTCATTAAATTCTATTCAGCCAGACCCACCCAAGTTACAATCCCCATCCAAGCCAACGTTTTCAAGACTTGCCAGTTATCGAAGAACTTCCCATCCCGCCCCAAGAAAAACCATCCTGGGCTATCCCGCGCTGCGTAATATGCCGCGACGATCCCCTATTTCTGGTTTGCCTCGTACTTATAAATAAGACACCACATGTTCCTCTAAAATCGATTTGATGAGCCGTTGATATTTGGTGTTATGCTTGGCGGTGGCCTTTTTAAGGAGTTCGAGCAAGGAGGATGAAATTCTTAAGGAGATAACCCGATCTTGGTTCCTGAATTTAAAGGTCACTTTTTTAAAGTCAGATGGCTCCAAATAATCGCCAAGGTCTGTTGTTTCCAAAAACTTATCAAAGGCTTTCTGGCTTTTAAACTTGGGAAAAGGCTTTTTCATAAACCATCCTTTCTTTTTTGTGCATGGTATGAGCCGAAATAACGCGCACTAAAATTTTATCCCCTACGCTCGTTGGCTTCGGGGACGAGCCTTGCTGGGTCAAAACCCCGTCCGGCCTTAGGCGGACGGAATCTTGGGTCCAGGGCTTGCCCTGGGGTGCATACCATTGATTGTAAGCCTTTAGTTGACACCCCATTTGCCCCATGCCTATAATTTTTGCCCATGATCGATTCCATTTTCAGAACGGTACGTGGATTGCTTCAAAGGCATGTCCAGTTTGTTTTTGAAACCATTGAAGAGCTCACCAATAAAAAGCTTGAAACCTCGCTTAAAAATCTTTCAGCACTTTATCAAGCCTCCGAACTTCTGGCCAAAGCCCTGGACACCTCCGAAATTTATTACACGGTCTCCAAAATTTTCAGGGATGTTCTCACCTATGATGAGTTCAGTCTGATGATTTTAGACGATATGAACGCCTGGCTCGAAATAAAAGCGGCCAGCGGGTTTAAGAACAAATCAAAGATTCGCGGGATGCGGTTTAAAATGGGGGAAGGTGTGTGTGGTCAGGCTGCAGCTCGCAAAAAAATAATCTATGTGCCCAACAAAGTGAAGGATGAACGGTATCTTCATTACAAAAAGAAACAAAAAGAAGAGGGTTCTTTTATAAGTATTCCCTTGCTGGTGGGAAGCCGTGTTGTGGGTGTGCTTAATGTGGGTTCCACCCAGAAAAATGATTTCTCAGGACGTGATATCCAGTTTTTGGAATCACTGGCCAACCAGATTGCCGTGGCCTACGACCGCTCTCGGCTTTACACCAAAACCAAAGAGTTGGCTGTACGGGATGAACTGACGGGCTTATATAATCGCCGTCATTTTTATGATGTGTTGCGCATGGAATGGAAGAGGGTGCAGCGTTTTGAACATCCCCTTTCCATCCTGATGATCGATGTAGATCATTTCAAACAATACAATGACCAGTTTGGGCATCTGGAAGGAGACAAGGCGCTTGAAGCCATCGGACGCTTGCTTTCAAAAAATATTCGCGAAGTGGATACCTTGGCCCGTGTGGGAGGGGAAGAGTTTGTTGTGCTGCTTATTGACACCCAATTATCCGATGCCCTTCATGTGGCTGAAAAAATAAGACGCTTGATCGAAAAAGCAGTCTTGGGGGGCAAACCCTTAACAGTCAGTATTGGGGTTTCGGCTTATCCGGGGTTGGCTCATAGTGAAGAAGAGCTTGTAGGACAGGCGGATATTGCCCTTTACAGGGCCAAGAGTCAGGGACGAAATCGGGCGGTTCTTTTTGAACCCCCTTTAAAGTTTCAAATTGATAGCTTAAAAGAAGTGGTAAGAGCTTAAAATGAGGGGCATTTTTAGTCATTTTTATTGACAATGTTAGGGGGCGCAGGTTACCCCTTGCCTGTTTCTTTTTATTAAAACTTAAGGAGGTGATCTATGAGTCAATTAAAAGCATGGTTGGATCAGGCTTTGGTTAAAGGTGAAAGCTTGAAGTCTGAATTATTGTCCGAAGTTTTTGATTCAAAAGTGGTGAAAGAATTGTTGAAGAGTGATTTGTTTGCCAAGGCTGTGACCACTGTTATCAAGAAAAAAGATGAGATAACGGAGGTTATTTTGACCAACATTAAAAATGTGATGCATGTGATGGATGTTCCTTCCAGAAAGGACTTAAAGAACCTGTCCTACAAGGTTGATAGTCTGGGAAAAGCCGTTGATCGTGTTGGCAGAAGGGCCATTACCGCCAAAAGTTTAAAAACAATTTCAAAACGAAAAAGACGTTAATTTTTCAAATGAGGGATTGTTTCGAATTTTTTGCTTTGTATTTCGGATTTATTCATGTCCACCCAACCCATTGGAGTTTTTGATTCTGGTATTGGAGGCCTGACCGTTCTTCAGGAAATCCGGAAAGTCCTTCCTTTTGAAGATCTCATTTATTTGGGCGATACCGCCCGTGTTCCTTACGGGACCAAATCAAAAGAAACTGTTTTACGTTATTCAGTCCAGAACACCCATTTTCTTCTTGAGCAAAATGTGAAGGCGGTGGTTGTGGCATGCAATACGGCCTCGGCCTATGCTCTTGATTATTTGCAAAGCCAGTTCAAGGTGCCGGTGCTGGGCGTGATCAAACCAGGGGCCGAAAGGGCCATCAGTCTTAAATCCAGAAACATCGGCGTCATTGGTACTGAAGGAACCATTCGTTCCCAAGCTTATGCACAGGCCCTTTATAAACTTGATTCGCAGGCTGTTGTCGTTTCGAAGGCGTGTCCCCTTTTGGTGGGCTTGGCTGAAGAAGGATGGGTCAAAGGAGAGATTGTGGCCAAGATTCTGGAAGTTTATTTAAAGCCCTTCATGGCCCAGAAAATTGATAGCCTTATTTTGGGATGCACCCATTATCCTCTTTTCAAGGAAGAAATGGCGCGTCTCTTGGGGAAGGATATCACCCTTGTTGATTCAGCCGAGGCTGTAACAACCCAGTTAAAAAAGACCCTTGATGATCATTCTTTGAAAAATCCGGATGCAAAACGTAAAGGATGGGCGAAATTTTATTCCACCGATTCTCCCGACCGCATGAAACGCATTGGGCATTATTTTTGGGGAAGCGAAATGGGGGAGATCACCAAGGTGGAACTGGCAAACAATTGATTTTTTTCTTTCCACTTTCTTTTGAACACGCTAAAGAAACCACTTCTTAATACCTATGAAAAAGCCATCTGTTGCCCAATTAGAAGAAATTGCCCGTCAACTTCGTATTGATATTTTAAAAATGGTTCATCACGCCAAGTGCGGGCATACGGGGGGGCCGCTTTCATGCATTGATCTTCTGACGGCCCTTTATTTTTATCAAATGAATATCGATCCAAAAAATCCCTTATCGCCCGATCGGGATCGTTTTGTTTTATCGGCAGGGCATACAGCCCCCGCTCTTTATGCCATTTTGATGCGTCTGGGATACATTCCCAAAGAAGAAATTTTTACTTTACGTAAACTAGGTTCTGTTTTGCAAGGGCATCCTAAAATGCATCCCGAAATGGGGATTGAAATGTCCACGGGCTCGCTGGGGCAGGGCATGAGTATTTCCAACGGTATGGCGCTGGCCGCAAGGGTGGATCAAAAAAATTATCGTGTTTATTCATTAGAGTCAGATGGCGGATCCCAAGAAGGCATGATGTGGGAAGGGGCCATGGCCGCTGCTTTTTACAAGCTTGATAACCGTTGTGCCCTTCTTGATTACAACAATGTCCAGATTGATGGCTTTGTCAGCGACGTGATGGATGTAGCTCCCTTGGATAAAAAGTTTGAATCGTTTGGATGGAATGTCATTGTCATTGATGGACACAAGATGGCTGAGATTGTTTGTGCTTTAGATGAGGCCCAAAAGGTGAAAGGAAAACCCACAGTCATTATCGGGAAAACCATCCTGGGCAAAGGGGTTTCCCTTTTTGAAAACAAGCCCAAATACCATGGGGTGGCCCCTACCGATGATGAATTGGAAGTGGCCTTGAAGGAATTAAATGGGTAGGGGCGAGGCTTGCCGCGCCCGTACGGAATGAATATGACCCAAGAAATAGCAACACGTGATGCTTACGGAAATAAATTGGCCCAGTTGGGAGAAAAGTATTCCCATATTGTGGTTCTTGATGCTGATTTGTCTGGTTCAACCAAAACCAATATTTTTGCAAAGAAGTTCCCGCAACGTTTTTTTAACATGGGGGTTGCTGAACAAGGCATGATGGGGACGGCGGCGGGTTTGGCTGCTTGTGGGAAAACAGTGTTTGTTTCCACCTTTGCCATTTTTGCCACGGGCCGTGCCTGGGAGCCAATTCGTCAGTCGATTGCCTATCCCAATCTCAATGTAAAAATTTGTGCCAGCCATGCCGGTCTTACCGTGGGGGAAGACGGGGCCAGCCATCAAGCCATCGAGGATGTGGCCGTCATGCGTGTTATTCCCCAGATGAAGGTTTTTGTTCCCTCGGATGCCGTTGAAACCGAAAAAATTCTGGAAGCCATTGTGGAAGATGCGGGCCCCTGTTATGTCCGTTTGGGACGCGCTAAAACGCCGGTTCTTTTTGATCCCTCTTATTCCTTTAAAATAGGGCGTGGGCATGTTTTAAAAGAAGGGAAGGATCTATGCTTTTTTACGCATGGTTTTTTAACCTCCCATGTGTTGCAAGCCGCAGAGATCCTGGCCCAAAAAAATATTTCATGTACGGTAGCCAGCATGGCTTCAGTAAAGCCCATTGATGCTGATTTGATTGTGGCCATGGCAAAAAAACACAGGACTCTGGTGAGTGTGGAAGAACATTCCATTATCGGGGGCCTTGGTTCGGCGGTGGCCGAGGTTTTAACCGACAAATGCCCTCATTCCCTGATTCGTCTTGGTGTTAACGATGAATTTGGTCAAAGCGGTAGTTATCAAGAGGTTGTCCGTCATTATAAGTTGGATGCCGAGGGCATTGCCAATTCTGTTTTGGGCAAGAAAGCGTAAGGTAAGATAAGGTAGGGTTAAGGTAAGGGCAATTCATGAATTGCCCTTACAATGCCCATACAATCATATGAAAAAAATCATTCTCATTCTTCTTTTTCTTTCTTTTTCTCAACCTTCGTTGGCCTTGAGTGACAAAATTTATAAAGAACTCGATACCTTTACAAAACTGATCGAAATTCTGGATAAAAACTATGTAGATGTTGTTGATGAGCACAAGCTGATCGAAGGGGCCATAAGGGGCATGCTTTCCTCTTTGGACCCTCACACAGTCTATATGGAACCCCAAATTTATCGTGATTTTCAGTCGGATACCGAAGGACGTTTTGGTGGAGTGGGCATTGAAATTTCAGTGAAAGATTCCGTACTGACCGTTGTTGCCCCCATTGAAGGCTCTCCTGCTGACAAAGCGGGCATTAAAGCCGGTGACCGCATTCTAAAGATTGATTCCAAACTCACCAAGGACTTAAGCCTTATCGATGCCGTGCACATGATGCGTGGCAACAAGGGTGAAAAAGTCACTTTGAGCATTTGGCGTGAGGGGCTTACCAAGACGCAGGATTTTACGCTGGTGCGCGATATTATTCGTGTAGAAAGCGTCAAGTCTGAAAATTTGGGCGATGGTTATGTTTATGCACGCATCTCAACATTTCAGGAGCACACAGGGGACAAATTAAGGGAAGCCATGGACAAAATGGCTGAAAAAGAAAAAAAAATACGCGGTCTTGTTCTTGATTTGCGCAATAATCCGGGTGGGTTGCTCAGTGAAGCCGTGAAAGTGTCTGATTTGTTCATGGAAAAAGGGGTGGTTGTTTCTACACGGGGTCGCGACAAGGACGTTGACTATCAAAAAGCCAAAAACAACAGCCCCTATGAAGGAATTCCCATCATTATTTTGGTGAATAAGGGTTCCGCTTCAGCTTCTGAAAT
>MGPH01000053.1:2949-28903 GCA_001797365.1 Deltaproteobacteria bacterium GWA2_45_12 | reverse complement strand
GGGCGCTTCAGGATGTAGGGTTGGCCAAGATCATGGGAACCACTTCTTTTGGAAAAGGTTCGGTTCAAACACTTGTTGATTTGGGCGACAAATCGGCACTCAAGGTAACCATTGCCCGCTATTACACACCCAAGGGCCGCTCCATTGATGGCAAGGGTATTGTTCCTGACATAGAAATGGGCCTGGATCAATACTATAAAGATTACCCGAAACAAAAAGGCAAAGCCGAAAACGAGGAAGGGGAGTCCAAATCAGAAGGGAAAGCGCCGGCCTTTGTTGATTGGCAAAAACAAAAAGCCATTGATGCCTTAAAGAAGATGTAGATTTGTACGGGCGAACCTTGTGTTCGCCCACGATAGGCCAATATGGATGGGCGAACACAAGGTTCGCCCGTACGAATCCGTACGAATCCATACCAATCAAAACGGGTATCCCAATTCCGTATACAATTCCAAACCATCCCCACCAATTCCAATATCAAGCCTTCCAATGACATTGGGCGGAACAAAGGCCCTGATTCCAAGGCCGCCTACGGGTTTCCAATAGTTGGCTCCCAGTTTTGAAAGGGAGGGAAAGACGCGGCCCACTTCAAAAAAAGGATCGGTGTACACATCAAAGTTTTTTCCAAACAGTTTGGGGCTGGCCAGTCTAAAGCGTTCTTCAAGTTGGAAAAGCATTTTGCCCTTGTCGACAAAACGGCCCAACACATAAGCACGTAATTCCCGTTCTCCTCCCAAGGCACTTAGTTCATAAAAAGGAACATTGTCTCCAAAAAATTGCTGAAAATAAAAACGGGCCGCAGTTGTAAGCCGGTTGGGAATTATTTCAATCAATTGGGTGGCTGTCACGTTGTAGCCTTGAAAGTTTTGATCACTTCCTATTTTCTTGTTTGAGAAAAAATATCCAGCCTGGGCCAATGTACCCTTGGTGGAATATTCACGATTATCCCTGTTGTCAAAAGTGGTGGAGAATTCATGGAAGAAATTGGTGGCATCCACCACATTGGGCAAGTTTCCAAACTCATCAAAAGTGTCTGACACCTCCTCCAAAGCCTTGTTTTTCACATCGGTGGTATGAAACCGGAAAGTATAATTGGCACGGATATTTTTAAGGAAATAATAACCGCCGGTTAAATCGAGATTGATGGTCCGACCAATGTAATTAGTTTCATCACCTTCCTCCGAACGAGGCCCCAGACCATAAAAACGTCCAAAGGGTGTATTAAGATAGAGGGCATTTGATTCGAGATAAAACTTTTTCTTGAAATGCGGGGCGAAGTACCGTGCCGAAAACTCGCGATAATAATCAAGGGCCACTTCGCTATAGAGTTTTATTTCATCCTCTTTGGTCGGAAAAATATAGGCCAGCGCCCCCCCATCAAAACTTGTTGTCTTGTTGTATTGGCCGAACACCCCCAGGATGGCTTTAATGGCCTGTGTTTGGTGGTTGGCCATAAGCAGCACGGGCATGAGGCCCCAGGTGTTTCCTGAGGCGGGATTTAGGTCGATAAGGGGAACGGGATAAACATCATAATCGTATTTTTTTGTTTTGTGATTCGATGGTGAAGACGTCTTTGTTTCTTTATTCGAAGAAATAGTCTGTTTGGAATTTACATTTACAGAATGGTCCTTGCAAAAAGCAGGAAGAGAGTTTGTAAAAATGAGAAGAAGGGACAAAGAATATTTAAGAAAGATTTTCATTATTTTTTACCCTCGGTTAATTTTAAAATTAGCGGAATTAAAACCAGACAAGCCATCAAACACGTAAAACTTCCCAATGTCATCATTTGACCAAAGCTGGCAAGCCCGCGATGACGGACAAAAGAAAGGGCGCCAAACCCAATGACTGTTGTTAATACGGAAAAAATAACAGGGGGTCCCACCCTATGGAGCATTTTAACGATGGATTTGTGTTCAGAATAATGATGCACCATGTGTACGCCGCTATCGATTCCCACTCCAATGAGAATGGGCATGGCAAAAAAATTGGCTAGGTTCAGATTGATTCCAAAAATCCCCATGAGTTCGGCAAGCCACCAAGTGCCTACGAGAAGCGGAATGGAAGCCACAAGGCAAAATTTTAATTGGCCAAAATCGATATAAAGAACGATCAAAGAAATCAGGAGTGTAAGCAGGCCCACCGTAACGAAACCCTCATGCATACGCTGGGCGGATTCATGGACATGAACGGGGGATCCTGTCACATGAGGGTCAAGTTTTCGGAGGGCATGGATGAATTCCTTCATGGGGGCGGCTTCCCAGATGTCAAACTCGGGATAAATATAAAGCACATAATTGTTTTTTTCATTCACGTAGAGTGATCTTAAACCGGGGGGAAGTTCGCTTTCATCCATGGGTTTGGGATTTAAGTTTTCTAAAAAGCCGTTCCAGGTCTTGGTGAAAAAATCAAGAAACAGGTTTTGTGATTTGTCGAGTTGTTCAATGATTTTTGGATCGGATGATTCCAGCTTTGCAAGAACGCTGTCGATTTTTGAAATCAGTTTATCAATGGTTTCAATGGCCTGAATATCCCCACCTTCAAAAGCCAATTCATTGACATGTTCCAGGGCTTTTTTAAAACGATTCAATGAGGTCTGTAATGGACTGGCTTCGAAGGGAGTTTGTGTTTTTCTTTTCAGGGAAAGAGAGTGCGCTATGTCTTGAAGTTGGCTTACTTTTTGGTCTTGATTGAAAGGGATGAAAGACAAAATGGAATCGGTACTACCCACCAGTGGAATTTTGTTTGTTTCTTCATTTAATTTTATGAGCTGATCCATGTTTTGCGTAATCATGGCGGCAAACCAGGTGGAACGTTTGGAATTGTCGATAATGACATGTTCGTATTGGACGGATTCAAGGTGGGGATCCTGAAGTTTGAGTAAATTATTTTCAAAATGTACACGCAGGGCCAGCGGGATGGCAGCAAGGGTGAGGGCGATGGTGATGCCCATGTAGAAACGTGGGTGTTTGGTCATGCCATCCAATAATTTTAATGGCATGAACTGAACGCGTGCTTTTTGGGAGGCTTGTTTCTTAAAAGTAAGGAGTAAGGAAGGGAAGGTGACGAGTTGGGAAACCAGACAGAGAAGAATGCCATTTCCGGCAATAATTCCCAGTTCTTTTAAACCCAAAAAATCAGTAAAAATGGCCGAGAAAAAAGCAATGGAGGAAGTAAGGGCTCCGGTAATAATGGCCTGCCCCGATGAAATCATGGTTTGTTTTGTGGCTTCTTCCAAAGGGAGCCCGTCTTTTTCCAGGGATTCAAGTCGGAATAAAAAGTGCATGCCATAATCAATGCCAATACCGATAAGAATAACGGCAAAGACAATGGTTAGTACATTTAAATGTCCCAATACCAGGGTGGTCAGTCCAATAGTCCAGCTCATGCCAAGGACAAGGGCCAATAAGGCCATGAGGGGGCGTGTGGTTTGTTTGAAATAAAACATGAATAAAAACGCAACGCCCAGAAGAGAGGCCAACCCCGCCCAGATGGAATCAGAGCCCGTGGAAGCCATTTCATCATCCTGAAGTACGGGCTTGCCCGTGATGCCAAAAGGAACATCAGGAAATTCTTTGCGGAGAATGTCCGCTTGTTCGCGTAAAAAACGGAGAGGTTTTTTAACAATGCTTGTTGATGTGTAATCTTTGGCAGGGGCCAGGGATAAAAAAAGAAGTTTGCCATTTTCTGAAAAGAAAAAACCTTCACTATCGTGGTAATGCTGTTTTCCCAGAAGAGGCTGGAACAACGAATGGGAATCCAGGTTTTTCATGATTTCAGGTGAATCCATTCCGTCCAACACCTGGCTGATAAAGCGGAAGCCGCTCTCAAAATTATCGGCATTGTTTTTTAGTTTTTCGGAGGGGAGTTCCAATTTTTCAGCGGCAAAACCAAACAGGTCGGCCAGATTCTGGATGCTCCCAAGTCGTTTGACCTCGTTTTTCCACTGGCTTAATTTGGTTGTGAGCGAATCAAATTCTTGTTGTGGCAATAGGAGCAGCCCGCGCTTTTCAAACACCGACAAATTTTCTCTGTATTTAATTTCACTGAAAAGATCCTTGCGGGAAGAAATACGGTCGACAAAAACTTTCAGGACTTGTTTGGCTTTTTGCGGATTGTCGTCGGAGACCTTAAAGACCACAAAAATATTTTCCTGGTCGTTAAACTCATCGATAAAATCCATGTATTCCTGATGGTAGGCCAATTTGTTGGAGACGAGGTTGTCCTGGTTGGTATCAAAATGAAGAAAGAAAAAAGCGTACAGACCTGAAATAAGGGCCAGAAGGATGGACCCACACACAATTTGTTTGGAATATTTAATAACAATATTTGCCAATTTTTGAAGAAGAACGCGCTTGTATTTTTGCATGAATGGAGTGGACAATTACATGATATTTGAGGCAATGTCCATCGCGTAGGGGCGTATAGCCATACGCCCTACAAAAATTTTTATGTCGGATCGTTTTTATAATTTATTGAAAAAATACGATGTTCCCGGACCAAGGTATACAAGCTATCCCACGGTTCCTGCCTGGTCTTCGGAAGTGGGGGGGGCTGATTACGAACAAAGCTTAAAGAAACTCCAAAAAGGGGAACGGCTTTCACTTTATTTTCATCTGCCTTTTTGTGAAAGTCTTTGCCACTTTTGCGGATGCATGCAGGTCATCACCAAGGATAAGAGTCGCTCGGAAGCTTATGTACAAACAGTGCTTAAGGAAGTCCAAAAGGTTTCCCAATTTATTCCAAGCGATTGTCGGGAAGTGACACAAATCCATTTTGGAGGAGGCACTCCCAATTTTGTTCAACCCTTTGAGCTTACGCAAATTCTTGATGTCATCCGCAAGCATTTTAATCTTCTGCCGGGTTGTGAGGTGGCTATTGAGCTGCATCCTAAAACCAGTACCAGGACCTTCAACGAAAATCTGGCCCGGTTGGGCTTTAATCGCATTTCATTGGGAGTGCAGGATCTCGACCCCGTTGTTCAAAAACTGATCAACCGAAATCAAACCCATCAAATGACCAAAGAGATGGTTGACCAGTTACGTGAACTTGGTTTTTCTTCCTTCAATTTTGATCTTGTTTACGGGCTTCCTGGGCAAACCATGAAAGGATGGGAAGAAACCTTGAATCAGGTTCTACAAATGGCGCCCGATCGCCTGGCTGTTTATAGTTATGCCCATGTTCCCTGGGCGCGCCCCGTGCAGCGCACTTTCAAAGATTCCGATTTACCCCCTCCTGAAATGAAGTTGAAGCTTTTTGAAAAAGCCCATTATTTTTTCACTGAAAATGGATATCGCTTGATCGGCATGGATCATTTTGCCAAAAAAGAGGACGAGCTTTCAAAGGCCCTGGATGAAGGAACAATTCATCGCAATTTTATGGGATATTCAACGCGTGCCGATGCCCACCAAATTGGCTTCGGGGTCAGTTCCATTTCGTATGTTGCCGGAAATTATTTTCAGAATTTAAAAGAATTAAAAAAATATGTTGAAGCCATCGAATCGGAAAGCTTAGCCAGCTTTAGGGGGCATTTATTATCACGCGATGACGCCATAAGGCGCGATGTTATTTTGCAAATTATGTGTCGCGGTTTTATTGATTTTGCATCCATTGACTCCAAGTGGGGAATTATTTTCGAGAATTATTTTCATGATGCATGTAGGGGTGGTTTACGAACGGCCCTTACCCTGTCGGATTTCATTCATGACGGTTTGTTGGAATTAAGAAACCGAAAGCTGCACGTAATTGGGGATGGTTTCTTGTTTTTAAGAAATATGGCCATGGTTTTTGATGCCTATTTGGAGGGTATTCGGGAGAAAGCGGTTAATCCTACATTTTCAAGGACGGTTTAATATGTATCTCTACTTCAAAGCTTTTCACATTATTTCAGTGGTCGCCTGGTTTGCGGCTCTTTTCTATATTTTCAGGCTTTTTGTCTACCATGTTAAATTCAAGGACAAGCCGGATTGTGCGGAAGCCTACACGATCATGGAGTACAAGCTTATTTACATGATTTCCCATCCGGCCATGCTTTCCACCATTGTCTTTGGTGTTTTGATGGTTTTGCAAAATCCCCTTCTTTTAAAACAAGGATGGTTTCATCTTAAATTACTGAGCATGGTCTTTCTTTTTGGATACCAGTTTTTTGCAGGCTACACGCGAAGGAAATTTGCCAAGGGGAATTATTTTCTTTCAGAAAAAGCCTGCCGCATCATCAATGAAGTGCCCACGATTCTTTTGATTATTATTGTCGTGTGCGCGGTGGCAAAGCCGTTTTGATCCCGTAAGGGCAATTCATGAATTGCCCCTACCTTATTAATAATGAAAGGTCTTCTCCTTATCAATCTGGGTTCTCCCGATGCTCCCGATGTCCCATCTGTTCGCCATTATCTCCGGGAATTTCTCTCCGATCCTTTTGTCATTGATATTAACCCAGTGGCCCGTTGGCTGCTTGTCAATACCGTCATTGCGCCTTTTCGTTCCCCTAAATCGGCCAAGGCTTATCAAAAAGTATGGATGAAGGAAGGTTCTCCGCTTGTTGTTTATTCAGAAAATTTGACCGGAAAAGTTCAAGAGAAGCTTGGAGATTACGTTGTTGAATTGGGGATGCGTTATGGAAAGCCTTCTATCAGGGAAGCTATCGAAAAATTATTGATGCAGGGCATTGACGAGCTGGTTGTTTTCCCCCTTTATCCCCAATATGCTTTGTCCTCAACGGAGACTGCTGTAGTTGAGGTGAATAAGGTTCTGGGTAGCAGGTCGCGACCTGCAATTCCCATAAAATTCATTCCTCCCTTTTACAACCATCCCGCTTTCATCAAGGCCTTTGCCCAAAGGGGCAGGGAAGCGCTTCAGGATTTTAGGCCGGATCATGTCTTGTTTAGTTTTCATGGCCTTCCCAAGCGACATGTCATTAAAGCCCTGCCACAGGATTATCGGGTTCAATGTGCGGCTACAGCGGGTGGCATTGCCAAAGAGTTGGGATTGTGTACTTTGCCGGTTCCTTACTCCATTTCCTTCCAGTCCCGTCTGGGACGTACGCCGTGGATCGAACCTTTTACCGACGTTGTTTTAAGCGAGTTACCTAAAAAAGGGATCAAAAAACTAGCCGTTTTCTGCCCCTCATTTGTTGCGGATTGTCTGGAAACCCTGGAAGAAATCGGTATTCGCGGCAGGGAAACCTTTCAGCAAAACGGAGGGGAAGATTTACGCCTTGTTCCTTGTCCCAATGATTCACCTTTGTGGGTGGAAGCGATTTATAAGTTAGTGATGGGTTCTGGTTTTTTGAAGTAATTCTAACATTTCTTCATAAATAGTGGCTCTATGACCGATTAATAAAATCCTGATTAAACGCCGCTTCAATTCATAAATTATCCTATATCGTCCGAAAGCGTAGCTTCGGAATCCTGTAAGTTCCTTTGTTAACTCTTTTCCTGCAAAAGGATCTGTTAAGATTATCTCAAGAGTGGACCGGCATGTTTTTTTAATGGTTGGATGTAGATGTCTTATTTGGGCAAGAGTATGGGGAGGAAGAAAGAGTTTGTATTTTGAGTAGATCATTACTCTCCAAAGATTTCATCGAGGGTCATGATTTTTCCTTTCCCCTCTTTTATTTGTTTCAGGCTTTTACGCAGATCCCTCATTAATTTTTTGTCCCTAAGAATGGCAATGGTCTCTTCCCATGACTCGAATTCTTCGGGGTTGATAAGCATGGCGGCCGGTTTCCCGTTTTTAGTTATGGTGATATGGGCATCAACGCGGCTTACCTCATCAACAAGGGAACTTAACTTCATTTTTGCTTCGGAAACAGACATGATTTTCATAAATGAGTCCTTTTTAAGGTTGACCTTAATTAAGGTCAACTTGAATTAAGGTTGGGTTGAATTGTAGCCTAATGAAGAGGTGATCGTCAATTACATTTTCCACTCATGAACATAATCCACAAGCGCCATGACATGGTCTACGGGCGTGCCAGGCAAAATTCCATGTCCCAGATTGAAAATATAGCCCGGCCTTTTGCCGACTGCTTGAAGAAGTTTTTTGACTTCCGGCAGGAAGGCCTTGGGTTTATTGAAGAGGAGGGTGGGGTCCAGGTTTCCCTGGATTCCTTTTCTTTTTGGGATGATTTGCAGGGCTTGTTTTATGTCCACACGCCAGTCGATGCTTAACACATCTCCTCCGGCTTTTTGTTGTAAATGAAGAGAACTTGCATTGAAGGAGCCAAAGTGAATGACGGGAGTGCCTTTTTTTATTTTTCGGACCAGTTTTTGGGTGTAGGGCATGACGAAAGTTTCATAATCCTGGCTATTGAGTTGTCCCACCCAGCTATCAAATATTTGGACAACCTGGCATCCTGCGGCAATTTGTGTGTTAAGCAGATCAGCCAATGCGGGGACCAAAAGATTCATCAGTTTTTTCCAGACAGAAGGTTCGGAATGCATCATCTGTTTGGTGGCAATGAAGTTTTTGGAAGCCCCCCCTTCAATCATGTAAGCGGCTACGGTAAAGGGGGCGCCAGAAAAACCGATCAGGGGGATGCAGGGGTGTAAATGCTTGCGCGTCTGGCTTATGGCTTTGGCCACAAAGGGCATGTCAGTCGCTGTGTGAGAGGGGCGCAGTCTTTTTAGATCATCCATGGTACGTATGGGGGGACCCAGGATGGGGCCATGATTTTCTTCGTAGGTAAGCCTCATTCCCATGGCTTCACAAACAAGAAGGATGTCCGAAAAAATGATGGCGGCATCCAGCCCCAAGCGTTCAACTGCTGTGATGGTGACCTCAGTGGCCAAATCGGGGTTGGTGCATAAATCCTTGAAGCCGCCTTTTTTGCGCACACTCTGGTACTCAGCCATGTAGCGCCCCGCCTGGCGCATGAGCCATACCGGTATTTGGCTATTCGCCTTGATGCGGCAAGCACGCATAAAAGGAGAGTCTTCCATGATGTCTTTGGTCTCTGTTATTTGCTGGCTGTCCTTTACATAGACCAAATTCAAAACAGCCTTTTTTTTCTTTTGACGGGAAGCAGACAACCCTTTTTTTGCCATCAGTTCGACAAGAGCTTCCATTTTATGGGGTTTGGCTTCCAGGTCAGGAAAAAACTGGTGTGTGGAGAGATGTTCACTGGTCACCGGGCCGATGGAGGTGATGGCCGTGGAATAAAGAGCCCGACGGAAGGCCCCCTCAAGATTTTTTTCTTTGACCAGGGTCATGATGTTTTCAATTTGTTTGGCACTGGTAAAGGCTAATAAGTCAGCTTTTCCGGTCAGGATGGTTGCGATGGCCGTATTTAAGGGTTCCAAATCATCGGGCATGGCCCACTGGTAGACTTGAAGGGGATGGGTTTCGGCGCCCTTTTTCTGGAGCTGGTTGATGAAATCGGTATTTGAAATGCCGTATTCAACGATTGCCAATTTCTTCGATTTTATAAAATCATGATTTTCCAAAACAGAGATAATTTCTCTCCATGTGTTGGGCTCTGGAGCTGTCAAAAAAATGGGAAGATTGTTTCTGTTGCATACAGCCGTTGGTTTCGGACCACGAACAATGATTTTACTTTTATTTCTTAATGTTTCCAGGATTTCATCCTTAGAAAATTTTTGTTCCAGGGTTTTGATCAGGGTGCGTGTGGCAACTCCCGTCATGAAAATGATCCCATCAAATTCTCCGTTTTTGAGCTTTTCATAAAATTCAAATAAGCGGGGATTTTCTTCCAAAGGGACTTCCTTCATGGTGGGGGCTGAAATGCAATGGATACCCTTTTTTTCAAGCAGGCGTTGCATGGGAAGAGCCATGCGTGATTCAAAGGAAATGACGGTGAGAGGGGTGTTTTGATTTTTCATATTTTTGCACCATAATCAGAATATTTCCTTTCTTTCAAACAAAAGTTTGTTTTTAAAAGATCTTTGTGGGACATTATTTTTTATGGAAATAGCCATCTTTGCCCAGCATGCCACTAAAATTTATGGAAAAGTCAAAGCGGTTGATGACCTTTCTTTTACCGTTCAAAGAGGTGAAATGGTTGGGCTTTTGGGCCCCAATGGGGCGGGCAAGACCACGGTGATCCACATGCTTTTGGGATTACTTGCACCCACCTCTGGGAATATTCGTGTGCTTGGTTTGTCCCCCCTTAAAGACCGGCCGTTGTTGGCCCAAAAAATAAATTTTTCTTCGGCCTATGTTCAGCTTCCATCCAATTTAAAGATTATTGAAAATATGAAAATTTTTGCGGGTCTTTATGGAATTTCCCGTCCCTTGGAAAAGATAAAGTTTTTGCTGAATCTTTTTAATATGGATCATTTGGCCAAAAGGCTTACCGGGGCCTTGTCAGCAGGGGAGAAGACGCGTCTTAATTTGTGCAAGGCCCTGCTTAATGATCCGGAAGTGCTTTTACTTGACGAGCCGACGGCAAGTTTAGACCCTGAAATGGCCTTGAATGTCCGCAATGTGTTGCAGAAAATCCAGAAAGAGCGTCATTTAAGCGTGATTTACACATCCCATAATATGGTGGAAGTCCAAGAAATGTGTGATCGTGTTCTTTTTTTAAATCACGGACGTGAAGTTCTCCAAGGAAAACCCCATGAAATTTTAAAAGAACTTCAATATAAAACCCTGGATGAAGTTTTTATTGCCGTGGCCAGAAGAAAGGAAGGTGCCACATGAAGGCCTCCCTTGGGCGCATGAAAGCCATGTTCATGCGTTATCTGTATCTGCATCAACGAAGTGTTTCCCGCGTGCTTGAACTTGTTTTTTGGCCCGTGATGGAATTGGTTGTCTGGGGCTTTGTGGCCCTTTATATCCGTCAAATGGTCCCGGGGCCTGTGGGACAGGCCATCCATTTTCTTATTTCAGCCATTATTTTTTGGGACCTGTTTTATCGCAGCCAGCAAGGGGTCACACTTTCCTTTATTGAAGATATTTGGACGCAAAACATCCTCAATATTTTAATTTCTCCCTTAAGACTTCACGAATGGTTGATCACTACTTTTGTTTATGGAATGTTTAAAACCTTGTTGATCAGCCTTATTTTGTCATGTCTGGCTTATGTATTTTATCATTTTCATATTGTCAGTTATCTGGGGTTTTATTTGATTCCGTTTGTTTTTAGCTTGTTGTTGTTTGGATGGACGCTGGGTGTTTTTACCTCGGGGCTGCTTATTCGTTGGGGGCATTCTGTAGAAGCTCTTATCTGGGGTATTCCTTTTTTGGTTCAACCCTTGTCAGCTATCTACTATCCTCTTTTTATTCTGCCTGGTTGGTGCCAGGTGTTGGCTCGGGCCTTGCCGAGTACCTATGTCTTTGAAGGGATGCGCGCGGTGATGGCTACGGGAAAAATGCCTTACACATTCTTTTTTATTTCATTGGGGCTTAACCTTGTTTATTTCTTTGTGGCATCGATGTTTTTTAAGTTGATGTACCAGTCCTCGCGTAAATCGGGAAGGTTGGGAAGGCTGGGTTTGGATTGACGGCAGGGCCCCTGTATTGCGGGGTCCCTACGGGTATAGATTTTTATAAATCCAATAATTCACCAAAATCTTTTTCACATAGTTGTTGGTTTCAGCGTAGGGGATGAGTTCGATAAACTCATCAGCTTCCAGTTTGTCTCCCCATTTTTTCCATCGCGTGACGGCTTCAGGGCCCGCATTGTAGGCACTTAAGGCATAAGGAAGACTGCCCGAAAAATGCCGGAGTAATTGTGCCAGATACCATGTCCCAAATTCAATACCCACTTTTGGTTCTTTAAGATCGTTATAAGTAAAATTAGTTTTTCCAAGAGCCTGGGAGACCTCTGTGGCTGTTTGGGGGATCATTTGCATCAGCCCCAAGGCCAGGGCTTCCGAACTTACAAAGGGTTTGAAATGGGATTCTTGTCTCATCACGCTTAAAACGAGTTTCGGATCTATTTTATTTTTGGAGGCATGTTCATTGACTATTTCCCCATAAGCTTGGGGATAGAGCCCGGCCCAGCCCGCCAATGTTCCCTTTGCACGTTGGGCGAGGACTATAAGACGGTTGAAATTATGGCTGTGGTAGTAATAGGCCAAACCTTCTTCCTGATAATTGTTGTTTTGGAGTTGGGTTGATTCGTCATAAGCATAACGGTCAAGACCTGCTTGTGCCAACGTGAGGGGAAGTTTGTCTTCATTTGAAGAAGGCCTTTCTCCTTTTTGGAATGGGTTTTTATTTAGTGAAGGAATGCGGGTATCCCGTTTATGAATGCTTAAGCTTGTATGGTCGATGCGATTTTTTTCAAGCCGAAGGCTGGAGAGCCAGGCATAATAGTCGGAAACTTTTTTTTGAGCCAAATTTTTGTAGATATTTTTTGCTTCAGGATTTCTTTTCATCTTTTCAAGAATACGGGCTTTCCAATACATCATTTTTTGGGATTGGTTTTTGCCGGCTTGCTCCAAGGCGGCAAGCATCTCTAAGGCTTGTTGGTTGTGCCCAAGCAAATAGTGGCTCCACAAGAGAGTCCATTTTCCTTTTTCGAGTGCTTTTCCCCTGTAAAAAGGGAGCATCTTTTCATACTGGCTGATAGCCTCTTCTGTTTTTCCTGAATCAAAATAAATAAAGGGGATTTTTTCCCGGGAAAGGTTGGCCCACGAAGATTGGGGAAAATCAGTCACAATTTTTTGATGATAGTGAAGGGCTTGTTCAAACTGGTCTGAACGGGCCAGCGAGGATGCCAATTGATAGGTGAGCTTTGCTTTGTCAGTTCCATTTTTTTTAAGCAATTCTTCATACAAAAGGGCGGCTTGGGCGTATTTACGTGCCTTGAAATATGTCTTGGCCAAAAATTCGGATTTCGGCACTCGCTTTTCATAAATGGGAATGGCCATGGGGGCATACCCTGTTTGAACCATGTTTTCAGCGCGATCTAATATTTCATTGGTTGTTAAGATCTTTTCAAGATTTTGGGATGAGGTTTCCAGAAAGGAGAGAACCATTTTTTCAGATTCACTGATTGGATTGTTGACAAGAAGTTTTCTCCAAATGTTCTTGGCTTCCTGTTTTTTGTTTTGGTGCCAGGCAATAAGGCCCAAGTGAAACAAGACCCTGGCTTGCTCCGTAGAACTATTTAGGTGCGATCTTTGCCGAAAATTCAGGTTTTGGGTGGCCTCATCCCATTTTTTGCTATCAATGAGGGCTCTTATTTTTATCCAAAACAAATCATAATCGATTTCTTTTTGGGTGAGGGGTGTGGTTTGTAAAAAGGGGAGGGCTTCCTGTGGAGTTCCTTTTTCTATAAAAGCCCCGGCAATGAAAAAACGGCAATATGAATCCAAAAGAGGATCTGTAGAAAGGGCTCTGTTCAATTTTTGGATGGCCCTATCATAGTTTTTGGCCTTAAATCCTTCTACACCTTCAATGAAGAGTTTTTCCGGTGTTTTTTCTTCACGTAGTTCGGCTGATTGAATCGATGGGTTTTTCTGTTTGGCCCATGTTGTTGAAAAGCAAAGAGCGCAAAGAGAAAAACTAAGAAATTGAAAGATCTTTTTTGATATGGTTCCAGTATTCATCGAGTTCTTTAAGGGTAAGAGTTTCAAATTTTTTACCATCTTCCTGGATGCACTTTTCCATCCTGAAAAATCGATTCCTGAATTTGTGGTTGGTTTGTCGCAGGGCTTCTTCGGGTTCCACCTTTAAATGGCGTGCCAAATTAACGATGCAAAAAAAGAAGTCACCTATTTCTTCACGTAAATTGAGATTGTCTTTATTTTGGACCGCTTTTTTTATTTCTTCCAATTCCTCCTCCATTTTTTTTACGACATCTTCCGGTTTGTCCCAGTCAAAACCGGCTTTGGCTGCTTTCTTGGTGATCTTATAGGCTTGAAAAAGAGCCGGAGCTGATTTTGGAATGGAATCAAGAAGCGAGGCAGGGGTTGTATTCTTTTTTTCTTCGGCCTTGATTTTTTCCCAGTTGGCACTTACTTCACTGGCGTTTTTTACCTGTGCATTCCCAAAAACATGGGGATGGCGACGGATAAGTTTTTCAGAAATAGAATCAATAACATTGTTGATGTTAAAAGAACCTTCTTCTTCGGCAATTTGGGCGTGAAAGACAATTTGCAGTAAAAGATCGCCCAGCTCTTCCTTGATATGTTCCTTGTTGGATGATTCCAGGGCATCGACTGTTTCAAAAGCTTCTTCAATAAGATAAGGAATAAGGGAGGTGTGAGTTTGCTCATGGTCCCAAGGGCAGCCACCGGGGTTGCGAAGTTTGGTCATGATGGAGAGTAGTTTGTCAAAGGATTGGGACATGGAAAAGTTTATTGTTGAGTTTTATCCCCTACGCTCGTTGGCGCAGGATGCGAGCCTTGCTGTCCACAATCAAATGAGCCACCCGCCGGGATCGAACCGGCGACCTACGCATTACGAATGCGCCGCTCTACCAACTGAGCTAGGGTGGCAGGTTGGTCATGATCATTTTGGCATAATCTTAAACCGGCCAAAATCAAATCCGATATTAACGCCTTTGCCCGTTCCTGTAAGGCTCATCGATACCTTGCCCTTGGTCATGGCCTGGGCTCCGGCAGAGCCTCCAGCACCGGCATGAGCTCCGGCCGAGGCATAAGAACCAAACAGGTTACTGATGTCATTTACTTTTGAAAAACTGCCATGACCATTTAAAATTTTTGTTTGTCCAAAAGTAATTCCCCCGCCGTTTACTTTTATAAAAATATCGGAACCTTGACCATTGTCACAGGTGATGTTGCCCGAGCCTTTCCCCCATTTGTAAAAAACAGAAGTCGCTTTAAGGTTAAAGGTCATCTCACATTTGGTTTCTTTTCCCGAATTGCTGCTTTTTACCGAGACGGAATTTTTTCTTTTTTGAGTGAGATCTTCAGTTTCAAGTTTTTTTGCAGGTCGTGCATACTTTGAGTTTTGGGTAGAGCTTTGTGTGGTGTCGGAGTCATGAAAATCCTTGTCTTCAAAGGCGTAAACGACCAAAGAGCTGCCCAAAACAAGAGTCAGCAGGCCAAATAAAAAAAAGCGGTTATTTTTCATGGAAAACCTCCTTATAAAAGAATTTTATAGCATCAGATTTAAAGACAAACGGGTCCATGGTCAAGGCCAATCTTTTTTTGAGAAATATGAGAGAAATATTAAAATTCCCCACTTCTATGATATGAGACTTAAATCATGAAACGGTTTCACCCTAATATTTACTGGCTGGGGTTACTTAGTTTTTTTAACGATGTCACCTCCGACATGATTACCCCTTTTTTGCCGGCTTATCTGAAAAGTCTGGGGTATGGTGCGGCGCTTTTGGGGTTGATGGAAGGTTTGGCCCAGTTTGTCAGTTATGCCACCATGCTTGCCTCGGGGTGGATGGCGGACCGTACGGGGGAAAATAAAAAAATCACCATTTTTGGCTATTCATTATCCGCCGTGGCCCGTCTTTCCATTTCCATTCCTTATGTAGGGGTTGTTTTAAGCGGACGTGTGATTGACCGTTTGGGGAAGGGGATTCGCACAGCCCCCCGTGATGCGTTGATGACGGCTTCGGAGTCTCCCAAAAACTGGGCCAGGGCCTTTGGACTCCAGCGGGCCATGGACCACGCGGGGGCCTTGCTGGGGGCCTCTGTTGCCTCGTTTGTTTTATACAAATTTTCAATTTCATACTCTATTCTTTTTCTGGCGGCATGTTTCCCTTCAGTCTTGGCTCTTTTTTTTATTGCTCCCCGGATTTCTAATATTCCAAAAAAGATAAAAGAGATAAAACCGCGTCTTTCGTGGAAAGCTTTAAATCCTTCCGTCAAATTTTATATCGTGATTATTTTTATTTCGGCCTTAAGTACCCCTTCGGAACTTTTTTTGATTCTTAAGCTTCAAGATCTGGGAATGCCCGTTTATCAGTCAGCTTGGGCCTGGCTTTTGATGACGGCCACTAGTCTTGTAGCTGCTTACGGGGGAGGGAATTTGGGGGATAAAAAAAGCCGCCGTTTCACCATTGGGCTTGGGTGGATGATGTTTATTGTGGCCTATGTCTGTTTTGCCTTTAATCAAAACTTGATGGTGGGGTGGGGGCTTATGGCCCTGTATGGGCTTCAGGCTGGCATTGTTGAAGCTTCCGAGCGGGCTTATGCCGCCACTGTCGCCCACGAGGATGCGCGGGGTACGGTGATGGGTTGGTATTATCTGGCCTATGGTTTGGGTTTGTTTCCTGCTTCCATCTTGTTTGGATGGATATGGAAAGTGTGGGGCGACACCACCGCCTTTTTGCTTAATGCCGCCATCACCTTTGTGGCCTTGGTGCTGCTTTTCTTTTTACCCTCCGACCGAAAGAACTCTCATGCTCTTTCCGTGCCACCCCATGAGGTGAATTAACATATAAATTGACAGCATTTTGTTTTGGTGCCAAAACTTCCAAAGTCAAGGGGCTCGTCAGTTTTTCTATAATAAATAAAATTTTTAGGAGAAAGAGTTATGCCTTCTTCTGTAGATGCTGTTCGGCCTGAACATTCCATTGATGTTGAAATGAGCCCTCCTGTTCCTTCGGTAGCAAGGGTTATGGCAGGGATGTTGGGGCAATATCCCGATGCTTATTATTTGGGGCCCGGATATCCGGCTCGCCTTTATACAAGCCCTCCGCCGAGCGATCGTTTGGCTCGTTTTGCAGCCATTCAAGTATTACGGCAAACCTCTGGGCGAACCCGGGGCTACTGGACTGATGAAGAAATTGCAGAAGTGGATAGGCTTTCACGCGAGGGAAACCCCGATTTTGAAACTCGTTTGGCCTCTTTAAAAGCCGTTTGGGATGGTTATGCGGCAACAAAGGGTGATCCTTTGGTACAGTTTGTCATCGCCCAGTTGCTCAATTCAGATTTTCCCGGACTTGATCTGAATGCAGATCGTCTCCTGCCTGTTCATGGTAATTCACAGGGCTTGTCCATTTTTGTTGAATTATTGATCGAAAAATTTCCCGGCAAAGTGGCGGTTTTAGTTGATAAGCGTACTTATACCGGAAGCTTGGCCCTTTTCCGTGATAAAGGAATTCCTGTATATGCCGTCGATTTTGACGAGCATGGTCCCATCCCTTCTTCTTTGGAGGATGCTGCTGATAGGGCAAGAGCTGATGGCTATACCATGCCCTTTTATTACACCGTGCCCGATGGACATAATCCAACGGGAGTTACAGTTTCATTGCAACGCAGACAAGAGACAGTACAAGTTCTTCAACGAAAAAAAATGTATTGCTTTGAAGATAATGCTTATTCCTTTTTACCTCTGGAAAATCAGAAACCTCTTTCCCCACTGGCAGCCCTTGATAAAGAAGGATGGGTTGTTTATTCGGTGACCTTTTCCAAAGTGTATTCTCCCGCCAGTCGTTTAGCCGTGATGCATATTCCCTTTGATTGGAAAACTCCCTCTGGAGCCCGTTTTGATGTTTATGGAGCTTTGACTGCCCTTGCTGGGTTTCAAACCCTTTTCCATGGCACGGTTGATTGGATGGCGTTGCTGGCTTATCTGCATGACGATCGCGGTAGGCTGCAGAGTTTGCATGATTTAAGCCGCGAAAGAGCCGAATATTATGGGGGGCAATATCATATTTTGGAAGAAGGTCTTAGATATCTTTTAGGAAATGAACCTGATGTGTTTCGTCTTGTCGGAAAACCTCAACATGGATTTTTTCAAGAGGTCGTTTTTGGGGAAAAATCCCCCACTTCTGATTCGATGAATGCCACAGATCTGATGGGGCAGTTGTTGGCTCAGGATAAAGTTTTGTTCATGCCCGAGCTTGATTTTATGCCTCCTTCAGTTCAAAAGGCTGATCCAGAGGCTCAGCAAAGGGGCCGTTTGTGTTTTAGTTACACCAACAAAGCCTTTCATGCCAACGATACCCGTCACGAGCTTGCAGAGGCCGCGAACCGTTTCGGCAACGGAGTTCGCCGTATTTACGGCTTATCCCCAAAACCCCCATTTCATTTGGGCATGGTCCCGCGTTTTGCCCGTTTGGCGCGGTAAGTAGCCCGTTCTTGACAAAGTCCTATTTTCTCATATATCCTCATACAAAAGGAGTTCTTTATGAGCGTTTGGTCTGTTTATGTCTCGCCTGAAGATGAAAAATTGCTTAAGAAGAAAATAGAAAAAATAGCTGAAAAAAGGCACTGGTCTTTTTCCCAGGCGGTATCCGGTCTTTTAAGGGAGCATTTGTTGGAAGAAAATAAATTACTTTCTGATGATGAAAGCTGGTCCCTGATGAGTGCTAAAGCCTTCTTTGATGGTTATTCCGAAAAGGATTCTGTTTATGATCAATTATGAATTCGGCGATATCCTTCTTTTTCAGGTTTTTCCCTACTCAAATGCGGCTGCCGGAAAAAAACGGCCGGCTCTTGTGCTGGCTGATACCGGGGATGGAGATGTTTTAGCCTGCCGAATTACCAGCCAAACAGGAAGAGATGAATTTGATTTGGATTTGGCCCATTGGAAAGATTGCGGGCTTCTTCTTCCTTCTTTGGTAAGAGTGTCCAAAATGGCCAGTTTGAATAAAAACCTTGTTGTTAAAAAGCTTGGACGTATTGGTAGCCCTGACAGGCGAAAAGTCAGAGGATTTTTAAAGAAACTTTTCGACATTTAAGGCTCAAGGTCTTTGATTGACACCCCTTCACCGATTAAGTTAAACACTTTTCCCTCAATTTTACGTTTAAGGAAAACTTATGAAACAATTTTTTGCTGTTTTGCTCTGTCTGGTTCTTCTCCCAAGTTTTGCCAGTGCCGATTCAACTTTTATTTATCGCAACAGGGCCAACTGGGTCAAAATTGACAAGGCCTCGCCCAAAAAAGTGCCTTTGGGGCATATCATGCATCCTGCCAATATTACCGAAGAACAAATGGAGGCCATGCTCACTTCGGTTAAAATTGCCAAACGCTATGTTTTGAAAAAAGAAGTTTATTCCGCCGATGTCTTTGATTCGTGGGAGGCCCGCAAGTTTGCTTCTTATATTGTTCAGGCGCTTGGCCAGGCCGATGCCGACCATGTGGTGAATTTTTCCATCATTCATAAACGCCCCACTTTTATCCTGCGAAACGACTTTATCAGCATGGGGAACATCTGGGTGAGTGAGGATGGAATGCATATCCAGTTTGACAAACTTTTTGCCAAGATTACCGGTGACTATGAAGCTTCGGCCAATATGGATAAACTGATTCGCGAAGCCAAAACGGCCCGGGTTACTTTAGAGGCTCAGGAAGGCCAGATGTTGGCCTATGATAACGCCCAGGAACTTGTCTTAAATCCCACCTACGACTTTGTGGCCAAGGCCCAGTTGGTGCGCCAACAGAGGCGCCAGGAAGAAGAGGCCTATCTCCGTTCAGGCTCTAAAAAGAAAATCAAGCATGAGCAGGATATTGGCGTGAGTGAGTCAACAGCCTCCGTGGCCGAAAAATCAGTGGCTGAGCGCTTAAAAGAATTGGATCAGCTAAAAGCGCAAAAACTGGTTACAGAAGCTGAATATCAACAGCTGCGCAAGAAAATTTTGCAGGATATTTAATGAATATCCCTTAAGGCCTACAGTTAGCAGTTTGTTGACAAAGTCAAATCGACCCTTCGATCACCGCGTAGCGGGATCCCGTATGCGGGACGGGGCTCCCTCCAGAGGCGGGCAGGCAGGGTGTCCATTATTTATTAAGTACATAATAGGACATGGTGAGCTCCGTCCCGCAAACGGGACCCCGCTACGCGGTGGTCGAACCATGAATTGGGACTTTGTCAACAAACTGTTAGCGATCAATCTCCAAAAATTTTGGGAATTTGGTGAGTTGCTCAAAGCCGTTTTGGGTGACAAAGACATCGTCTTCAAGGCGGATGCCGCCTTCTTTTTCGTAATAGAGGCCGGGTTCGATGGTGATGACGAAACCTTTTTTAAGGATTGATTCGCGGGAGCTGACAGAGGGAAGCTCGTGGATATCCAAACCCAAACCGTGGCCTGTGGAGTGAATAAAACCTTCCATGCGGCCCGATTTGTTGGGGCCGGTTTTAAATCCAAATTTTGCAAGGGTCGTCACAGCGGCTTTATGAATGGTTGCGGTGTTGGCACCGGCCTTCACTAGGTGCATAGCCTTTTCGTTGGCACTTTTGACGGCTTTATACATTCTTTTGATGGTATCGCTGGGTTTTCCTTTGACTACAGTCCTTGTCATGTCTGCAAAATAACGACTGTCGATGTTGCGCGGGAAAATATCAAAAATGATGGGCGTATGGGGAATAATGGGTCCGGCCCCATGGTGATGGGGCAGGCTTCCTTGTACGCCTGACGCCACGATGGTGTGATTACCCACGCAGCCCAATTCCATAAGCCGCGTGTTGATCAGGGATTGCAGAAGTTCAGAGGTGACCAATTCTTTTCCGTGATAAATCTTGTTGTTTTTTATTTTTGATTTTTGAAGAAAAACCAGGGCCTCGCCGAAGGCTTTTTCCACCTGACGAATGCTGTGGATGATGTGTTTTTTTTCTTCAGGGGTTTTGATCAGGCGCTTTTCATAAAAAGGATCGGGTTTGACTGAAATTTTGTATCCCAATTTCTGCAAGGCAACGTAATAGTTTGAAGGAAAATCTGAAGGAACTAGGATGCCCTTTATTTTTTTTTCTTTAAAAAAATGGTCTACCACCAACGCATAAACTGGAAGGTCTTTTGTTTTTGGGGTGCGTTTGATTTGTTTGGAGGCTTTGGTTAAAGACAGCACCTGATGGACGCAAGCTTGTTCCTTGCCGCGGTCAAATTCAAGGTCGGATAAAACGATGTGTTTTTTTCCGGCAATTTCAAAATAAATGACAGGGTCCGGCACCAAAAATTTTGTGGCGTAATAGAGATTGGAGTCGCTCTCGGAGGAGGCGATGATAAGGGATGCGGATTGGGGCATAGGGTTGTAGGGGCGCCCCTTGGCGCGCCCCTAAATAAGGGCGCAGCAAGCAGCGCCCGTACGGGTCACAATTTTGTTGTCCAGGGTTTGGCGCCTTTTTCAAGCACGGCATTCAAGGCCTGGATGTTTTTTACCCCACGGTCCGCCAAAAAATCTTCAAGAGCTTTCAAGCCCTGCTTGGCGTAAATGGGCATGCCTTCCTTCCAGGTGGCGCGACCACATAAAACGCCATTGTAATTGATGCCTGATTCGTTGGCTAGTTCCAAACTTTCTCGGAATTCATCATCGGAGACTCCTGCTGAAAGAAAGATGAAGGGCAGGTTTGTGCTTTTAGAGAGTTGTTTGAAAAGGTCGATGGCTTCCGCTTTGTCATAAGCCACCTCGCCGGTTTTGTTGGAACGGGCGCCTTTGACAAACTTCATGTTCACCGGGATTTCAATTTTTAGGACATCTACATTGTATTTTGGTTTGGAATATTCCTGAACGCTTTTTGTCACGATTTCGGGTTTCTTTTTGGCGAATTCCAGACTTTTTTCATCTTCTCCGTTAACAGGGTAACCAACAAATTCAAGGAAAAAGGGAATATCGTGATAGGCACACTCAACGCCGATGCGTTCAATCCATGCATGTTTGATCTCATTGATTTCAGGTTTTTCAAAGGGAGTGTAATAAAGCAGAATTTTTACAGCATTGGCCCCTGCGGCAACTGATTTAGAAACGGTCCAGTAAGGCACAAGAAGGGGAATGCGGCCTGGGGATGTTTGATCGTAGCCGGTTGATTCATAGGCAAGCAACAATCCGGCATTGGCAGAACGGTTTTTTGCCGCCTCCAAACCATATTCAGGATCAAGCAGGATGGCACTGGCATAAGGAGTGAGGGCTTTTGTGACCGCCGTTTTGAATTCGGCCATCATGGCGTTTGTTATTTGGGAGGGATCAACCCCTTTTTCCTTGGCCAGCGATTTTTTAAGAGAACCGCGCTGGTCCATGGCGGCAGCGGCAATAATGCCGGAACGGGTGGAGAGTTTTTCTAAATGTTTTCTTTTACCTTCGGTTAGTTTGGCCATTAAATCCTCCTTTGTCATGCCATAACTCTCTTTAGGGAGTAAGGGCGAGTTTGCAAATTGTTGAATCTAGGTTGTTTAGAAAATTTTACGGGGAATTGCTAGATTTTTTTCTTGTAAATATTGCAGCCGAAGATGGGTGTTAAAAAATCATAATTTTCATCCAGATAATTTTTAAGTTCAGGGTAAAGTTCTACAGGATAACGGTTGTAGCCATGGATATTGCAGGGGCTTGTGTCCACAAAATAGGAAGGAGGATTCTTTTCTAAATCTTCCCAAAATAATTGCCATGCTTTTGGCTGGGTTCGGCTCGGATTTTGTTCTCCGGTCTTTGAAAGCCCCGGGCCAAGCATGTTGCCGGTGAGAGGGTCGCTCCATAGAAAACGTGCCGCCGGTTTGCGTTCGGCATGAAAATAAACGGCAGAGGCATATCCCCATACAAAAAGAGTGTCTGCGGGTTTGGTGTTGTTCTTAATCCATTGCCCCAATTCTTGCTGTTTGAAAAGATTGTTGTCAGGAAATTTTTGATCAATCCATTTGAAATCAAGTCGCAACCCCCAAAAGAAGAGGGTGGGGACGAGAGTAAAAATCCAAATCCAGTGTGGAATTTTTTTGTAAGTGGTTACCTGTACTGCAGCCAACAGGCAGAGTGGGGGTAAAACCTGTATGAAATAATGCCCATAAAATCTGCCGCCGGTGGCTACGGGGATGAGGCTTAAGAGGAGCCACAAGGATACCAACAAAGAAAATTCCCCTCGGTCCCCCTTTTTTAAAGGGGGATGGAAAGCCAACATCCACAACACCCATGTTGACGCCACAAACAGGCCTCCACGCAGGAGGAGATTTTTTGAAAACGCCACACTTTGATTCCCCCCCTGGATATAATTAAGGCTTCCCCCAAGGCTCCAACAAGTAAAATCATCCCATACTCCCAAATGATTCAAGACAAGGTAATTGACAAAGCCCGGCATTAAAAATCCCACCAGAAAAACACTGTAGTTTTTGATAGCCGAAAAAAGACGTTCTTGTTTTCTGATAATTTGAATCAAAAGAAAAACAGCGAACACAATAATTTGAATTCCCGCCTGGTATTTAAAAAGAAAGGCCACCCCAGAAAAAATTCCAGATATGAACAACGTAGGGGCGGGTTTATAACCCGCCCTTTCACCGGACACATCGCGATGCACCCCTCCCACCCAAAAATAAACCGAAAGAGCCAATGGCAAAACCATGATCACCGTAATGCTTGTCGAAATGAATTTGGGAAGATGGCAGGTGGAAAAAACAATGTAGAAAAATGCCGCCCAGGAGGCGGCCCGGGGATGGTCCATTTTCTGGGCAATTTTATAAATGACAATGGCCGTGGCCCACACCCAAACGATGGTGACTATGTGTACACCCAGCATGCTGTATTTCCCAAACAGGGCAAAACAAACCCAAAAAAACAGGTACATCATCGGCGGTTTGGTATCGACGCTGGCCACATAGGGGAGCCCCCCATCCATAAGGGAATGGGCAAAGAGGGCGAATTGGGCCTCGTCGATGTCCAAAAAAGGATTCAATAAAGAGGCTAGTCTTAAGACAAGAGCGAGGAACAAAAGAAGGACAAAAAAACAGGCTGGTTTTTCGGTCATTTTTTGAAAAGAAAGCATGGTTTAAAAAGGGTTGTATGTTACTGCCCTTTATTGTTAATGGCCGAAAAAAGGGGCAATTTCAAGAAATGATCTTTAAGGAGAAAATATGAACACCAAAATACGTTTGATTCTTTTTGTTGTTTTAGTTCTAGGAATTAGTTTTGTCTGTCCGCAAATTTCTTGTGCTGAGTGCGATGCGACGGCTTGTGTAACGACTATCAAAAGACTCTATATTGATTCTAGTCAAACCTATATTTGGCCGGAAGGAAATGACACAGCTAATCTGGGTTGCAGTTTGATTTCAGACAAATACATACGCCTTTTACCCAGCCATTCCCAATACAAAGAAATTTATGCCGCGCTTCTCCTTGGTTATTCCATGGGGAAAACCATGGGATTGCGCATCAGTGGCAATCAAGAAGAATGCACAATTAGTTATGTCACCATGAATTGAGAAGGGGTAATTCAATGAAACATCTTAAATACTTTTTTATTTTTCTTTTCTGTTTCTTGGTTTGGCAGAAAATAGCTCATGCCACCAATGTTATGTTTTTTGAAGACGATAATATTGTACTCTCCAGTGACTGGGAATCCCACTTTACCTATCGTTGCCTTTCAGACCCCGTGGCGGCGGCGCGTTGGCCTTGGGGGAATAATCGCTTAAATGTAGTTGATCTGAGCAGAGTCATCAGTGATGAATTGTTTGGCCGTGACATGGTTTTGCAAATTAATGAGGAAGGATTAAGTTCTTTGGCAAAAGCTTATATCGCAAACCGTTTTGGGGATTTTAGGATTTTAAATGAGGGAACGGATATAGGCCTTGTTCATTTTCAATTACAGGTTTGGTTTAACGATGTGGACGTTGAAATTATTTCTGATGAACTGATTCAACTCACTTTTTCTCTCTTGGTGCAACTTACGGGGCAGTCTCCTGAACAAACCATCTATGTTCCTGGGAGCACAGTGATGAACACAGGCCTTCTCTTGCAAAGGGATGAGAATGGGTTCCCTTTGAAATTAGTGGCCGATACGGGGAATATTGATGATTTGCAAATTAATCTTCAGGAGGGGAATCAATTTCTTCCCTTTGATACTGACGAGCTTAAAGCACGTTTAGACGAAAGAATGCCGGCCATTTTACCCTTTATTCAATTGCCTTTAACAGAACCACTTCGTTTTTTGACTGATTTTGTAGATAGGCATTTGCATGCGCCTCCCGAAAGTGTCGTGCTTAAATTGGTTCCTCACTTGAGGCCCAACCAACCAGCCTTCCCGCGCCCGGGAGGAAACCAACATTCCTTTGTGATGATCGGGATGAACATTGTTTCTGGTCCAGCCAGTGACCTAGACGATGTTTATTTTAACCAATTCAACAATGATCTGGTTCGCCAAGAGCAACCGACAAGTTTTGTGATTGCTTTAACACCAGGAACTTACAGGACTCTTGTCAGCAACCATCTAGATCGTATTATGGCCAGGCTTCGCTCCCATGGGCTCAACACATTGGAATTTCAATATCCTAATCATAGTGATTTTTTTTCAGGGCCTTTATCCATTGAACAGTGTCCAGTACAGGCTACTTGCTTTGTAAATGCGGTTGTCGATGGTCAGGATTTTAATGAATGGTGTACTCTCAACCCTGATCACAGTTTTCTTTTGTTGAACAGTTTTTACGGAGACGGTCGTGCCCAAAACCATGATTTCCATCTCCTCGCGCAAATGAATCCAGAAGTGCGCATCGAAAACCAAATCCATAAACTTTATTTTAACGTGAATGTTTATGAGTTTCATACGGATTTGTCTTGGTGGGAAAATATTGCTGTGGATTTAGGTCTGGCAGATATCCCGACTGCGCAGGATATAGATAATCAGTTTGGAGACTCTTATTTGTTTAAATTGGAACAACCCTTCGACCAATTTAACGCCTATCTTTATAACGTCGAGCGGCGTTTAGGGTCCGTCTCCTTTTTTGGCCGGATTGATTCTGACCTTACGGTGGACAGTGATGATGATGGCATTATTGATATCGCTGAAACGGGTCTTTTAGGCACCGATCCAAACAATGCCGATTCTGATGGGGATGGAATCAATGATTACCGGGAAGTATTTGAGATCGGATCCAATCCTTTGGCTGATGATAGCGATCTTGATGGTGTCGCTGATGGGCAGGAGTTGGATCGAAACTTAAATCCTCTTAAGTCTGATAATCCCGCTATTGTCCAAATAATCCTTAATTATTTGTTAGACGCGGATAGTGACGGTGATGGCCTTGATGATGCTCAAGACAATTGCCCGCATGTGCAAAATGCCAATCAAGCAGATCGGGACCGTGATGGAATCGGGGATGTGTGCGACCCGGATAAAGATAACGATGGCATTGCCAATGAAAATGACAAT
>MGPH01000053.1:1515-2935 GCA_001797365.1 Deltaproteobacteria bacterium GWA2_45_12 | reverse complement strand
GGAGGAATTGGAGGAATCGATTTCAACCACGATGGCGTTTTAATTAATACTTACAGAAAGGAAAAAAGATGAAAAATATTTCAACCCAATTATGCAAGAGAGAGTTTGTAAAACAGATCCTGCTGGCAGGACTTTTGATGATGGCCCTCAGCCTAAGTTCACCAGCATACGCCACAGACGGTTGGCAGGGGTGGTACCGCGGTCATGCCCCTGAATTGGTTTTTGCAACGCCGACTTATATCGAAGTCGTATTTCGAAGCGTGAATGTGCCGGAAGCTCCCGGGGAACGAGCCGTATGTGACGGAAATACATTCGTGCGCTTTAACGTTCTTCTCAATACGCCTGAATATAAAACATTATTGGCGATGCTCCTATTGGCCAAGACCAACGGGGATACCATTGGATTTGCTGGCAATGGGGTCTGTGACATTGGCAACGGCGCCATGGGAACAGATGGGTGGAATGTTTTTATTGATAATTAAACAGTAAACAGGATTAAAAATGGAGGAAAGAAATGAAAATAAACAGTAACATTCTATCAATCGTCATAGCAGGTTTGGCACTGCTGTTCCCAATCCTGTCTCATGCGGGGGGAGAGGTGCGCCATGGTCTTGTGACCGGTGTGTCGACCTGGTCGGAGCATGTGGATATTGGGACCGATGCACCTTTTATTGATCCCGATGCGTGTGGGGGAGGCGGAGGTTATTACCGAATTGATTTGACAACGCCGGGCGCCAATGCCCGGCTGGCAAGTATCCTACTGGCCTATTCGCTCAGGAAAACAGTAGGGCTCTCTCTGGAAGGATGTGTAGGAACCGCACCGGCGATTGACGGTGTTCGCGGTTTTGGCCCCTAGATTGGGATAAGTAAGGATGATCAAATGAAAATTATTAAGACTATTTGGTTTGTTGTTTCCATAGTTATTTCCACTTCAAATTTTTCATTGAGAGCAATTGCTGTTAATTTATGTCCGGGAAGTGGGATTATCACCTGTTCAGCAGAAGCAGGGCGTGCAGGGTATAAAGAATGTCTTTGTAATTGGAATGCAGCTGCTCATAGACTTGACTGCGATTGGACGAGAACTGTTCTTTGCGACAGGGATGAAATGTGTAACCCACGCGCTCAATGGATCTCCGATGATATTTGTATTGATCGACCAGCCAATCTACCTGAAAGAGCCCCACTTGGGGCTGTTAACTGTGACAGTAATCATTGGGGGGGGTACATATGCGGAAGCCAAGGTTTTATGGGCAGGGAGATTGCTGGATTTAAAATCTGTCTTTGTGAATTCCAAGAGCTAGGCAAGTACAATTGCGATTGGGGACACCTTGTCCCTTGTAAAAAAAATGAAACATGTGATGGCACAGCGGATACTTTTGAGCATGCCTGTGTAAATCGCGAAGGCATCGGGTTTGGTGGC
>MGPH01000053.1:1012-1429 GCA_001797365.1 Deltaproteobacteria bacterium GWA2_45_12 | reverse complement strand
ATGCGGGATTCGCTCAGGGTTATCCGTCATTTTATTTCGGCCCCAAGGGGCCGAGTTTTTGTCGAAGGATAAACTTAAAGAAAGGAAAAATATGAAAATTATTCTGGGAATATTGATAGCGCTGGTTGTTTTTTCAACAAACGCTTTTACTTACGAAACGGGGGTCCAACAAAATCCCCTTCAAGTACAATATTTTTATATGATCAGCAGTTCAGTTTACGTTCAGTTTAATCCGGGCTCCATGCCGGGCTGCTTTTCCGGTCGCGGAGGCGTGCTTGACAGGGATCAGCCCCAGTTTAAGGAACTCTATAGTGAGGTGATGGCCATGCGTTATATGGGTGGGAAGATGGGGACTGTGTATTATAGTTTTAACCCTGACCGTAACCCAAACAGGGCGGAGTGGCCTGATTGCGTCAT
>MGPH01000053.1:0-976 GCA_001797365.1 Deltaproteobacteria bacterium GWA2_45_12 | reverse complement strand
TTTTTTACACCTATTAGGAGATTTTTATGAAGAGAGAAAATAATCATGGAAGATGGGTCGTGGCCTTTGTGCTGATGCTCACCTGCGCGGCGACTGGAAGCGCTTTCGCCGATACGTGGGATCCTTTCCAAGCCGGAGACGCCGAATTCAGTGGCAGGAATGTGAACGTTGTTTTGGTGGAGCAAAGTACTCTTGGTGGATCGGGGAAAATGGTTTTCTCCTCGTTTCCTGAGGGTGTTGTTTGCGTCAGCACCCCCAATTCCGCTTGGATCAGGGCGAATTCAACCGTGGAGGAGAATCGGTTGATCGCCATGGCGCTCATGGCTAGGGCTATGAGCCACCCCGTTAACGTTGGCGTGAGAATTGTCGATGGTAACGTCTGTGAATTGGCAACTTTGCAGTTTTAAAGTCAACTTTTTTTCCAAGTATTTTTATGCAAAGAAAATTTATTTTCATTTTATCTGTTTTTTTAACGCTCTCATGCAGCGCCATAGCTGACGTGTTGTTTATGGATTTGAGTCATCTTGCGGATAAAGCCGATTATATATGCCATGTGAAAGTACATACGGTTACTTCTCGATACGAGGTTTATGATTCACAATTAGAAATGGTGATGTCCCACGTACGCTTGGAAATTTTGGAGAATATTAAGGGCAAATTACCGACAAATGTAGAGATACGTTCTTTTGGCGGCGAGATTAATGGAAGACAGTATACGCCAGAAGATTTCCCTGAGTTTCATAATGGGGAAGAACTCGTTCTTTTTCTGAAAAATTTCCAGGGAGGTGTTTTCACCGTTGGGCATTTTAACGGCAAAAAAGAAATTATTAATGGCAAAATTAAAGGAACCAATTTTTCTGTAAGTGAATTTACAGCATATATTCGTTCTCACTAGTGTCCGGTTAACTTAAACCGGATTCGTTTAAAGGTTTATTTTTAATAGCAAATTCCTACTTTTTTAAAAAAACGATTTGAA
>MGPH01000052.1:29623-95438 GCA_001797365.1 Deltaproteobacteria bacterium GWA2_45_12 | reverse complement strand
GGTAAAGGTTTGCGCCGGGCCATCCCAGTTGGCTGAAGTAAAGGTGAGCGAACTTGGGGAGACCGTACAATCCGCTGCTGCTGTTGGAGTAATGGTTACATCGGCCGTGGGCTCGCTGGTGAGCACCATGGTGTAATCATCAGTCGTACTTCCCTCGGTAATATTGGTACTTCCACCACTGGCCGTCACACTGACACCGGCAGAATCGTCGTCGGTAATTGAAGTCGAAATATTGGAGATGCTGATGCCGTTGTAATTGGCATCACCACTCGCAGCACTATGGCTAATTGTTCCCGTGTGGTTACTTTCCGCAATATCATCGTTGACCGCCGTGACGGTCACGGTTTGGGCGCTATTCCAGTTGACTGAAGTAAAAGTGAGCGTGCTCTGATCAATACTCACATCAGCATCCGGTGTCAGCGTCACGGTCACATCACCCACGGGTTTTGTTGCCAGGACAACGGTATACGTATCGGGGGATGGTCCCCCTTCGGTCGCTGTTGTGGAGCCGTCAGTTTGCGTTAGCGTTACGGCTGAAGTGTCATCATCGGTAATGGAAGCGCTGACTTGCTGCGTGCCCGATTCAGTTCCGTTGGTCACACTATCAATATCCATCACAACCGTCTCGTTGGCTTCATCGACTAAATCATTGACGCCCGTGACGGTGAGGGTGCCTGTTGTTGCACCTTTGTTAATCGTGATGCTGCTGGCGGAAAGCGTGTAATCTGTTGTGTTGGTGGCGGTGCCTGAAAAAGCCAAATCGACCGTAACCGTTTGCCCTGAAACCGCGGACAACGTAGCTGTCGCGGTTGCTACACCAGCATTTTCTGCTAAAGGCGAATCAGCCAAACTTAAGGTCACCGTCGGTGCGGCGTTATTGTCATTTAAGGTTCCTGTTCCCGTAGCATCAGAAATCGTTGCCGTGATTGATGGATTGGAAAGGGTGACGGTATACGTTTCTGCTGCCTCATCTAAGGCATCATCGTTTGTCGTGACACTGACAGTTTTGGTGATTTCACCAGCAGCAAAGGTGAATGTTCCAGAAGCTGATGTGTAATCCAAACCTGCGGTGGTTGCAGTTCCATCTGACGTGGCATAATTCACCGTTACCTGTTGCCCACTGGCCGCTGACAGCGTTGCGGTGAACGTTGCCGACGTGCCTTCGGTTACTGTCACGTCATCGATGCTTAAGGAAGGTGTGGCATCGTTGTCGGTAATGGTGCCGGTTGCCGTGTCATCAGCGTAGGTCGCATTACTCGGCGTAATTAAGGCAATGGAATAGGTTTCGTTCGCCTCATCCAAAGTATCCTCGTTAATCGTCACCGTGATTGTCTCACTGGTATCTCCAGGCACAAACGTCAGTGTTCCAGAAGTATTGTTGAGGTCCACTCCTACGGTGGCGCCACCATCAACTTGGCCCGTTCCATACGTTGTTGTCACCGTCTGCCCACTCGCTGCTGACAAGGTCACGGTGAAACTTGCCGTCCCCGCGGATTCAGCAACCGTTGCGTCGGCAATACTTAAGGTTGGGGTAGCGTCGTTGTCATTTAAGGTTCCTGTTCCCGTAGCATCAGAAATCGTTGCGGTGCTCGATGGATTGGAAAGCGTGACGGTATACGTTTCTGCTGCCTCATCCAAGGCGTCATCGTTTGTCGTGACACTGACAGTTTTAGTGATTTCACCAACAGCAAAGGTGAATGTTCCAGAAGCTGATGTGTAATCCAAACCTGCGGTGGTTGCAGTTCCATCTGACGTGGCATAATCCACCGTTACCTGCTGCCCACTGGCCGCTAACAGCGTTGCGGTGAACGTCGCCGACGTTCCTTCGGTCACGGTTACGTCATCAATACTCAAACTTGGTGTCGCGTCATCATCCGTAATCGTGGTCGTTTGCTGTTGCGTACCTGATTCCGTACCATTGGTCACCGAACTAATATCAACGATCACAGTTTCACTGGCTTCATCTAAGGTATCTTGCACGGCTGTGGCGGTCACCGTACAGGCCGTGTTGCCGGCAGTAATCGTACACGAAGTGCCGGATTTGGTGTAATCATCGGTCAAAGCAGCCGTACCTGAAAACGAAAAGTTTACCGTCATGTCACTTGCCGAAGTTGCAGATGCCGTGGCCGTAAAGGTGGCAACCGCAGCAGCTTCAGCAATATTGGCGTTATCGACCGTGAGAGTAATGGTAGGGGTTGCAGCATTCGTAATAGAAACACTTTTCATTTCTGGGGAGTAGCTTGCGTTATTCGTGTCAAGCTTGGCGCGATATTGAAAGTATTGGTTGTCAGCTACACCAAGAGTAATAGAAGGCAGGCCTAAGTCGGAGTCGGTCAGTTCACTATAATAATCACTCCAAGATTCTCCGCTGCAAGCCACATCATTACACGAGCGAACTTGAAATTTCAGTTGCTGGGCGCGGCGTTTGTAAATATCAGCTACTTTTGTTGCGGTGAGCGCTTCGCTGAAAAAGGCAACTTCATCCATCACTCCAGAGAAATAGTCACTGCCCCATTTCGCTAATCTTATGGCTGTAGTGCCAAGTTGTGGATTATGCCCAGTTCCAGTCGCATCTTCCACACCGTTGAGATAAATTTTATTTGTTCCTGTATCATCCCAGACTGCTGCTACAAAATACCATTGCCCTGCCTGAATAGTAGTGGCTCCCTGGATCCAATTTGCGGCACTACTTTCGTAAGTTGCAAATTGTAGTTTATTACCAGTGCTAGTGCCCTGATTGAGTGAAAGTGTAAAGTATCCAGCTCCGTCATCATTTACTAACGGCCGTTCATTCCCATCTGCCGTAGTCCATTTTGCCCACAGAGTTATAGTTCCTCGAGTAGTTGCCCCCATCGTATCCAAAGTTGATGTTGTTACATAATCATTGCCATCAAAACTTAAAGCTGTATTGAGTTTGCCGGCGGTACCTAATGTGGCTCCTGTAATGGTTCCAGTATTACCATTTCCAGAATCATCAGTAAGATTGCCAGAGCTTTCATTCATATGAAAAAGTAATTCATTATTCGCCATGTCAACATTACCAGCGCTATAAGCTGTTTCAGTGGCAGCATTATTTGGCAATTCTTTGTAAGTAGGGCGCTGCGGCGTCCACGTGAAAGTTGACCATGAAGTGGAAGCGCCAGCATCCATAATGCGAGAAGTGAAAGCCCCTCCAAGACCTGCACCGGCATTGTAAATATCTTGTACGTCAGTGGCCGATAGCTCTTCGCTAAAAACAGCAACTTCATCCAAAATACCATTAAAGTAGGCCAAAGAACCTGAAATATTCTGCCTTCCAACTTGCAAAGGGGCTGCGGTATTTGACATGGCTGTGTAGCTCGATGCACCACCTGCTAAGCTGGCGCTAGCTCCATTTATGTAGATCTTAAAACCTGCAGTAGTTCCACTGCCACTATATGTTCCGCAAACATGATACCATGTATCAGGAGAATAATTATAAGCGGATGTTACTCCGCCAACATAGGCTGAAACACTACTATAAACATAAAATTGAATTTCGTAACCTGTAGTGGTACCAAACTGCCACTCGTATGCACCTGTAGTCATTTTTGAAACCATCATGGATGTTTGGTCAGTATCGCTATTCATCCAAGTACAAACACTAAATGGTGCATCCGGGTTACCCCCTCCCTCTGTATAAGAAAACGCTGCCTGGTCGCCACAATCCGCATAGGAGCTCGATCCATTGAAATCGATAGCATTGCTCAATTTTCCTGTGGCACTGTAAGTAAGACTTGTGGCTGTGCATGTTGCATTCGTAGTCGAATCATCCACAGGGTTTCCACTTGCCTCCTCCATATGAAGCAAAAGTTCATTGTTCGTCATGTCAAACCAGTCAGTTGAACTCCCATCATCAGGCAGAGCCAAGCTTGCACCGCTCAGTTCAATCCAACTATTTCCCGCATCCCACTGTGTGGCCTGATGTGCACCAGCGCCAAATTCTTCTGCGCCGTTGTCGTTGTCGGTCAGTGTTACGGCTTGCGCTACAGGGATATAAATGAGGGAACTCGACAAATAACAAATAAGAGTAAAAGTGAGGATCTGGTATTTGCGAGTCAGCTTTAAAATAGCAGACAACATAGCTCTCCCTTGCTTGCCTGCCTCTGGCAGGGTTTTAGTTGACGGATTCTCCCTATAAGAGAGCAATAAAAGTGCCAGGAATGGGCCAAAGGCCGGCCTTATCTTACAGGCTAAGTATTTAATATTTTTAATGTTTTTTAATGCGGCGGGTGACTTGACTCATCATGAACCAAAAAATCGTCAAAAATGGCCCTTTTTTCTCTTTTTGGTGGTCCATTTTTGCCTACTCAAAAAAACTCATGGCAACCTTTTTCCCTCCTCGCCGAATGAGAATCATCATGTTCAAAATGGCTGCATTCCCTCGAGGGCTAAGCTTGTCCCCAAGGTTTATCAAAGATAAAAATTGACTTATGTGGTAAAATTGTCTATTTTTACCACATACATGGAATCAAATCAGTTACTGCCTATTCTTGATGACTGGAATTTATGGAAGCATCCTCTCCCTCAAGGCTCCGTACGTTCTTCTTACTTTCAATACCTTCATAAATTGACACAAACAAATCAAGTGGTTGTAATCACAGGCCCTCGACGAGCTGGAAAATCCTATCTGATGCGCCAATGGATGTTTCAGAATGCTCAAACTGGAGTCAATCCGGCGCAAATGCTCATGATCAACTTCGAAGACCCCCGCCTAGAAACTGAAGATCCTTTCCTCTTCGAAACAATATGGAACACCTACCAATCCCATTTGAAGCCTCCTGCCAAACCCTTCCTTCTGTTGGACGAGATCCAGGAAATCCCCCAATGGGAAAAATGGGTGCGCACTTTTCATGAGTTGAATAAGGCAAAAATCATCCTTTCGGGATCCAACGCGAAATTATTGAGCGGAGAGTTGGCAACCTCCCTCACCGGCCGACATCTTACCATGACAGTGCTGCCTTTTTCTTTTCAAGAGTTGGCCGGCATCCGCCTCGGGGACAATCCAAAGTCTTTCGATTATTTGAACCTCCTGCGTGAAATGATGGAATTCGGGGGATTTCCGGAAGTGGTTTTTTCCGAAGCCAAAAGGGAAATTCTCCTGGATTATTTTGATGACTTCATCCACCGCGATTTGATCCGCCGTTACAAAATCCGCAAAGGAGAAGACTTGAGGAAAATGGCCGTTTTTTATGCCACCCACTGTGGAAGCCAAATCACCTTCAACTCCATTGAAAAATTCCTCTCCATCAATGCGAACACCGCCGAGAGGTTTTCAGGGTATTTGGAGGACGCCTTTCTCTTCTTCCTTGTCCAAAGATTTTCACATAAATTGAAGGAACGTAACAAAAGCCCACGCAAAATTTATTGTATCGACATGGGGCTGGCAGGCGCTATCAGTGGGCGTAAAGTGGGGGATGGCCACCTTGCCGAAAACATGGTTTTCCTGCATTTGCTGGGGCAAAAGACAAAAGATTCCCTCTTGGATTTTTTTTATTGGAAGAACGAAAAACACCAGGAGGTTGATTTTGTCCTTACCCAATCGGGCAACCCCACCCAAGCGATCCAAGTTTGCTGGGATTCTTTACGTCTTGAAACGAGAAAAAGGGAAGTGACCTCCCTGATCCTGTGCTTGGAAGCTTTAAAGCTCAATGAAGGCCTCATCCTCACACAAGAAGAAGAAGGGGGGGAGAAAATAGGAAAACATGTCATTCATTTCACGCCTCTGTGGAAATGGCTTTTGAAAAACGAGCGCTAAAAAGGGTTGGTGCCAGGCACGCGGGCAAAGGCCCCAATTTTTGAGTCATGATTCCAGCCATAGATGGTGGCATTTTTCGACATAAAAAAGGGAAAGATGCTCTTTTTAAGAGTCAAAACCGATTTTTTGTACACATGAGTGGACAGATTTAGAATTTTCCTCATAGCAACCTTTTTCCCTCCTTGCCGAATTAGATCATCATGTTCAAAATTGTTGCATTTCCTCGAGGGCTGGCCTTGTCCTCAAGGTTTACATCGGCTCCTCAATTTGGTTCGCGAGGACAAGGCCCTCGAAGTAGGGTGGGGCAAACCCCTGCTTGGCAAAAACATCGAGCCTTTCGGGCATTAGAGAAAACGGGCTACCAACCCAAGTTGGGCGAAAATTTTGTTCTGTCTCTTGGTACCGGCCAAGCTCTTGGGTTGAGTAGTAACGGGATATTTTTTTCCCCTCTGAATGGGAGTGGGCCCGATCTGCTTCAAAAAAGAGCGCGTTTTTTTTGGGGAAGTGTGGAAGGGCTTGAACTGGCTCAAGATGATGTTGGTGCGCCATCAAGATCCCCGGCTGTAAGCCCAATGGAGAGCGCCTTTCATCCCACGGAAGCCCGCCGTACCCCTGAAGATGAGGCCCGCTTTATCATCGAAAGCCTTCGGGGAACCGAGGGTCCCAATCCTCCCATGTATCAGGAATTGATAGCGTTGGTTAGAATGAAACGTGTTTTAGCCTTGCCTGATAGGGCCACGCGGTCACACATCTCTTTTAAGAATTCCAATAGTCCCTTTATTCAGGGGATGGTGTGGGTTTGTTACCCGCCTCGCCAAGCTCAAATCATCATCCGGGCATTATCCCAAAAGCTACCAAAGGAGCCACGCGTTGTTGATCTGGCTTCCCTAAAAGATTTTAGCGATGAAGAGTTAAAAATTGTCATCGAGTTTTTATACGGAGCTGCTGTCATTGAATTTTACATGGAACAGGTGAACCAATGTCCAGAGCGTCATAAAGAACGGGCACGAATGTCTGCACCATCCCAGCCACAGAAATTACCACCCAAAAAATATTCCAAAGAACCTCGTACTCGTCCTCCCTCTGCAAGATCCATAAGGAGAAGCCAAGCTCAAGCACTTATGGTTACTCAAGACAAGGCGGTGGGGACAGAGGCTGTTGCCGCAAACGAAACAACAACGGCCTATGCCCGCCTGCAAGCCGGGGGGCGTCCAATCGCCGAACTTATTGTCGAAATTTATGGCGACTCACCCACAGAACTTGTTTTGCAGCGCATACGCGCTCAAAGCTGGCCGGTGAGTGTGCAACGGTTGAAGGACGAGATCATCCGTAGGCAGGGGCACCCACGGGGAACCGATGAGAATCATCTTAAAAACAGGTTATGGAAATTGACTCGTTGGACCCCCCAGCAATTAAGACCTGACAAAACATTTTTGGAATGCGTTGCGGGGACGTTGGACCTTGATCCGAATATCCTTTTTTCCCTTTTTAATCGTGCAGCCTTCATTCCCCATCTGACTCACTCTTGGACCGAGCGGGAAGGCCATGAGCTATACCTTCCCACGCGCACCCATGCGGCTTATGTGGCCAGGCTTGATCAAAGAGCCAAAGAGCATCATGAAATACCAAGAAGGATTCTTGATTGGCTTTTAGAAGGCGATGAGGTGGCTCTTGATATGGAGAGAAAATTCAAGTCCCCAAGTGGCCAGTACGAAATAAATCTTAAGGCGATTCTTTGCTATGTCAGTCTTGAAAAAGTGCCCTCCCGCCAATTGCTTGAATTCCTCTCCGAAGTTACGGGTTTTAGCGTCAAGCAGCTCCAATGTTATTATTTGGACAATAGATTGGATGAGGGCTTACGCCCAAAAGCTAAGCCAAGGCACGGGCCTTTCTAGGGAAACGATTCTAGAACTTATGGATGAAACTTATCCCGCTATTGTGCCAGGCACGTGGGCAAAGGGTTGAAAAAAAGACACCGTCCTGGACAATGACCGCGACAAGCTCGAACGAATCATCGACCTCATCAATATCCACAAATCCCTCCGCATCCTTTGGCAGCAAATAAGGGCGATCACAAGGATCGCCCGTACGGGCGAATCTTGTATTCGCCCTCAAATGGGGGTGTTTTCATTTCCCTTCTTAAAATGTGAAATTTTTTATTTCTCCTAAACACTTAAAATTACTAAAAATTAAGCGTCAAAAAAACATTGACTCATCTTTTATGTTGTTCAAAAAAATGACTGTCTATAGAATAGGGAATATTTCACGGGGTGCTTGAAGGGGGAAGGGTATGGGATCTATCCAAAGGATTTGGGGGATTTTTGTCTTTTTTCTCGTTTTTGTTTTTAGCCTTAGCCTTGATGGTTACGCTTCTGTCTATCTTCAAGGTCAGGTTCAATTTAATAATGAGGCTTATACGGGAAGTGCCTCGGTAAGTCTTTCCTGCCGTGGGTCTGGGTGGATTTATTCTTCAGATTGGACCCAAACAAATTCAAATGGAGAATATGAGTTTGAGTCAAGCGATGATTTTTATAATCCCTGCTCTTCTACTTATTCGAGTTACAGCTGGAGTTCTTGCGAAGTGTACGCCTATCAGTGGGGTAATTCCTCGGCTTCAAGTAGCACAAGCTATGAATCCGTTTCTATTGATTGTGCCCAGACTCAGGAAAAAAATCTTCAGTTTATCTCCAAGGATGAAACCATCGAGGTGACGCTAAGCGCAGGAGGCACTCCTGTTACAGAGGGAATGGATGTTTCATGTTCCCAAAACTCTTCGCCTTGGGGTTATGCCTGGATTGATGAGTCCACAGAGGGTGTTTATGTGTTGAATTCTACACCCGGGACTTACACCTGTTACGCCTATTGTGATTGGACTTACTGGAATAATCAGGGCAGCTCATGTCCCTATAGCAATTTTAGTCAGGCTACTGTTACTGTTACCGATGGGGGTGATGCCGCCACAGCCGCACTGACAGCAAGCGTCAAGGACAAGACAATCCGTATCGCTGTGACAGCCGGAAGTGAGGAAGTGACCGATGGAATGACGGTTTCTTGCAGTCAGCAAGCATCCCCATGGGGTTATTCAAGCACGTCGGAGGCTTCCGATGCGGGTCTGTATGAAATTTTAGTAACAGAAGGCACTTATTATTGCTCTTCCTATTGCAACACATGGCCATGCAGCTATTCGGGAAATCCAAGTACTTATGTCACGGTCAATTCTTCAGATACAACGGTGGATGCCGAATTGGCCTACCAGGTTAAGGACAAGGATATTCATGTGCAATTATATGCGGGGGATGGGGCCATCATCAGTGGGATGTCGGTATCATGCTATCAGCAAGGGGGAGCCTGGGATTATGTATCTGACTATGAGTCAAGCAATGGAATTTACGAACTGGATGTGGGGACGGGAACCTACATGTGTTCGGCTTATTGCCTCAATTGGAATTCTTGTGATGCAACGGGTTACCCTCAGGCAACCGTCGTTGTTGAAGAAAGCGATAACGAGCCCATTGATGTAACGCTGACCTTTCTTGAAAACGATGCCACTTTGTCGGGCATTGTCACAGACGGATCTTCGGGACTGGCCAATATCTGGGTGAGTATTAATGCCTACCAAATTTCTGGTCAAACATCCGCATCGGTAAGTGCTAACGTTGTCAAGGCAGCTACCGTGAGTGGGGGGACTGCCAGTTCAACCCAGGTGTATGCTTCCGCCCAAACCAACTCTAGTGGCGCTTTTACAACCACTCTACCGGCGGGAACCTATACCGTGTCGGTTTATCCCCCATGGGATCGGCAAGATCTGGCGGCAACAAGCCAGGAAGTGACGGTAAGTTCTAACCAAACCACTTCAGTTAGTTTGGTCATGCAAGAAAAAACATCCCAAATTACGGGAAGGGTGACCGATGGCGATGGAAACGGGATTCAGGCCTACATCAATGGAAATAGCTATAGTGGTTCCACTTATACAGGGGATTATTTCTGGACCGAAACGGCCGATGATGGAACTTATACCGTGTATGCTGTTGAAGGAAGAACTTACAATGTGACGGCCTCAGCTAATACATGGGATGGATCCAATACCGACATCTGCAATTACAGTAACGAGGGAATGCAGGCTGTTACAGCGACCAGCGGGAGCCAAACACTCAATTTTACGTTTCCAACCTGCGATTGTTCCATGACGGTCAATGCGGTTGATTCAAACGGGAATATCATTTCCACTGTTTCCGGAAGTGTCGATGCAACGCCTACTTCTTTTGGATCGGGGGATTATTTTTATGGCATATGGGGCTGGTTGCAATCGGGAACGGGGATCGTCAAAGTTCAGGAAGGAACAGAGTATTCATTCAATGTATGGTTTTATGATTCGGATTATGTCGGGGATTCCGAAGAAATCGGCACCTGCAGCGATGGAGTGGGTTCGGTCAATATAACCATGGCTCCGATTATTGAGAATGCTGTTTCGGGAGCCTATGTCGATGGCGATGGGGATGCCGTTGATCTTTCCGATACGGGCTATATTTCTGTCTATGCCACCAAGGGTAAAATGTATCGAAGTTGTACGGCAACCACTTCAAGCTTTTCCTGTGATCTTTCGGAAGGGGAATGGATGTTGGGTTACTGGATCAATCCGGCAAGCGGTTGGGCCTCGGCTTCTTCAGGAACAACGACAAGCACCGTGACGGTAAGTTCATCGGGAACCGTCGCCCAAAATATCACTCTCTTAAAAACGGGAACCATTCAGGTGACTGTTTTGGATTTGGACGGCAGTGGTCGATCCAATGTCACCGTTCAGGCCAATCCCTATTCTTCGGCGCAAGAAGGGGCTAATGATTATCAGCGGAATTTCGGCTCGGGTTGGTGTCAAACGGACGCAAATGGTCAGTGCAATCTCAATGTCAGTGCGGCGGCTGGTTCGGGCACTGTTTATTATGTCAATGCCCATGTTCCCAACAGCATGAAAATTGATGAATCGTTGAATAACCCTGAAGAACAAGCAGTCACGGTTGTGGCCAACCAGACATCTTCAGTAAGCCTTTCTTTTAAGGAGCCTGACGGATCCACCCTGATAACGGTTACCGAAGATGAGGTGGCGGCTTCGATTTCTTTAAAGTCCGTTCGAGCTTTGATCGTGGGTGCCGGGCGATCGAAGGCCCCCACTCCTTTAAAGGCGGTTGTCAATGCTGACGAATCAGCTTCTTCGAGCCCTGTGGCTTACAGCACCATTGATTGTTTTTCTCCCCAGGGTGGGTCCTTTGAAACCACCGCCGATGAAAGTGGACAAGCGACTGTTCCCTGCACGACCGATGACACCTGGTATTGTGTGGCTCATAAAAAGGTGGCCAATGCCATTTATCTTTCGGAGGCAACTTCAGTCACCTGTACGGCCGAGGGGGGAACGGGAACTTTGGCAGTGGATCATGTGGCCACCGTTCCTGAATCAAAAAGCATGACGGTGACGGATGCTTCCACCCAATCGGTTTCTATTGAACTTTCAGACGGGACATCGTTTTTCTTTCCCCAAGGATCCTTGGGGGATGCCGATGAGACGGTGACGGTCAATGTTGATATCACCATCACTCCCTTTACCTCAAATAAGATACCTGCTTCGTTTTACGCTTATTCTGTCTATGCTTTTGATGAAAACAACGTGGCCATTACGCAATTGAATTCTCCCGCTACATTCACCCTTGCTTTCAACAACACCCAGGTTGAAAACATGGGCCTTACCACGGGAGATATTGAACCCAGTTATTATGATGATTCTGCAGGAACCTATACGCAGATCAACAATTCCACAATTAATGGGAGCACCGATACCATCTCGTTTAGTCAAAACCATCTCACCGATTTTGCCGTTGTCGGAAACGGTTTCCTGGGAGCTGTTCAGGGGGATGATGGTGGAGCTATTGGGGAAGGGGATGATGAAGGAAGTTCGGGTTCGGCGGGAAGCGGTGGGGGATGTTCCCTTTTGCCATCAACCGAGGGGAAATCAGCCGTGTTTTTGATCATGATATTTTTTGGTGGCGTTGTTGTTCTAATTCGTTGGAACAAAAATGAAGTGTAGCCGTATCGCTTTCATTTCCCGTTTTTTTCCAGAGCACGCCTTGTTACAAACGTCTTGTTATCTAACAACTTTCCCAAAAATCTACCGATAACTGTTATAGGGTGGCTATGCATTCAATGATCTATGGTAGAAAAATCCTTAAAAGTGACTGAAAAGGCAGTAACGGCGGTTTATAAGCAAATAACGCCGAAAGACAGTCCCCTGCCTCCCATCGATTGGAACGCTCGATTCACAGCTGATGAGCAATTTATCAAAGCGCAGCAAAATAACCCTAACGCCAAAAGTAACCTTTTTTATATTTTGAGGGATCGCATTGCCGCTTATGGGGTTGAAGCAGAAACCATCAGCTCGTTCATAAAAACGCTAGAAACGTACGGGGGAGAGGAGTTAAAAAAGCGTTTCAAAAAAATAATTTTTCAGACAGCTTCCATTGGATATCGCGAGCATAAATTTGCAGAAGTCATTGGGTGGCTCAAAAATTATGTTGTCTATGAACGAAACGGCAGCAGCTATGTCTTAGCTGATGGTTTTGTCCCTTATTATAACAATCCTGATTTTCTCTGCACTCCACTTTGGTCGACATGGCGCGACCAAACCAAAACAAAAAACGCAACAGCATTCTGCGCTTTGGAAGCGGGCTGGAAAGAAAATGAATCGACCCGTGTGGGCCAGCAACTTTTTTCAGGTATGGAATATTTTCTCGAACATGAAGTGGCAGGCCAGAGACATTATGTTTTTGAAGCGCTCTTGAATAAACCTCAACAGGCTGCCAAGGCTGAACCTAAGCTTGAAACAACTAAACCTGCTCAAACTCAGGAAGTCTCTTCGAAAATCATTCAACTACCAGAAGGCGAGGTTGTCATTCCGGAAAAAACTCTTCAGGAACTGGCAACCATGGCCTTAGACAACAAAGCGAAAGGAACTCCCTTTGTTACAGAAAAATATATTGGCATTTTTATTCAACTACCATCAGATGTTCCGTGGCAGTTTCATTCCATAGTCCAAGCTAATATTGCTACTGATATAAACATCCAGGGGGGCCTTGGAGAAGTCGTAGAAAGAAGCTGGTCACCTTTTAAGCCCGTGCCCGGAGAGAAGGGCCTTTATTATAGCTTATCAGCCATCCTGCCTTGGACAAAACCCGGCACTTATGTATTGAATGGAGCAAGCTACATTCGTAAACAAGCTGCCGTTGTTGTTGTTGAAAAAAAAAGTGCCGTTGTTGTTCTTGAAGAAAAAAGTAAGGGTTTCCGATTAAACATTCCAGTCACTGGAGAAGTCGTTATTCCTGAACCAGCACAAGCGACTGTGTTCAAAGTGGCACCATTGCAGACAGCCAACGATAAAATTACATTTCAAGTCAACATTATCAATCCAGCGCCAACAAAAAAAGATGCCTTGCAGTTGCCCAATAAATTAAACATGACAGTCTATCTTGAGAGCAACACAAAAATTGGAAGGGTTTATTATTTCCAAAACCTTATGGCACAAAAAAGTGAAGGAAAAGATTCTTCCGCCTACACTTTTACTCTTCCCTATCAGCATTTTTTTAAATTGAAGGATGCACAGCTCAACGTAGCCTTTGATGTGGTGACTGCAGGGGGGAAACAAGCACGAATCAGTTTCCCCTTTACCTTACCACCCCAAGCAACAAGCCCTTTCGATGCCTTGAGCCTACAACTGCCTAAATATCCAGCTCCATTTCCATGGACCATATTGGAAGTGCAGTCTTCGGATACTGACGACGTTCTTGTTCAAGCAATAGCATCTGGGGATATTTATTTCGAAGGCTTTCAAGAAATTGGCACAGCTCGTTTGGATGTGGTGGAAAATAAACGCCGCTTAAAAATTCCATTGCTGTTCGATCGACAAGACCGTTGGTGGGATTATAGAAATGGAAACAAAAAACTCCATGTCGCAGGAACTTTGAGTTTTAAGTTGCCCACTGCCCCTGCTGGTGAATGGCAAATTTCGATCAATGCTTTTCTTGATATTCCCTATTTGAAAGGGATCAATTATCCAGATCCTCATTTACGACCAGCAAAAGAGCCCCCTCCCCAGAACTCCCCCATTGATTCAGTTTCTGTTGACGACTTTGAACGCAACCATTCCATGAAGTGGAAGCTTGCCAAATCAGAATTGCAAGCAGGCGAGACCACAACCTTACATATGACAATCCCCGAAGTTCCTGGTGATCTTGATTTGCTCTCCTTTAACGAAAAATCCGTTAAGCGCATGACCTTTGAGTTGCAAGGACCAGATAATCTCAAAATGTACATTCCCATTACAAAAGTAAAACAAACAAGTCATAACGAATGGGATCTTCAATTTCAGATTCCATTTTTAACTCCAACGGCAAATTATTCACTCAAGCCTCTATTCTATGATTACATAAGACCAACCCATCAAATCACAAGTACCGTTAATGGGAAAAAATATCGCCAAAAAATCATGCTCAATTTAGAGAAATCCGAGACGCCAACGTATCAGATTCACATTACCGGAACCAGTGGTATATCAGGGCACGGAAAGCGTGTAGAAGAAAAGGTGCCAAATGAGTAAACTTATTCGCATCGGAATTATTTTTGATGGAACAGATCAAAATCGTGATGCTGTTGCCGTTCTCGACTCAGGAGTCAAACACGAACTGACCGACGCATGGAAGGCAGCAGGTTATGATTCCGTCTATCTTTTAGCCGGAAATAGATATGATTTTTGCAATGCCACCGTGCAATGTCGTGGCAATCAATTGAAAGATTTGCACGATGTCATTCAAAAAATTGTCGCGCTCGATACTGCTGGAAAAGGCCCTGCATTTTGGAAAGATGTTGCGGTTGAATTTGTCTCCAATGGGCACGGAGGTGGGGAAGGCAAAGAGCATCAGATTGGCGCGCTTAAATTAACCGACATCATACAAGAATTAGGGAATATTCCTCCGGAAGCGCAAAGAGTGATGCGTTTTGAAGAATGCGGCGCAGCAAATATTATCGGTGTTCAACATATGTTGGATCCAAACGATCTTGCGCTTGCCTACTCTGGACAAGATGCAGATGGAACTGCTCTTCACAATTTTACCGACAGCGCAGCACTCGGTTATCGTGGGGCACAAACAGGGAACGATTCACAGCAAAGCATGTTTTGGCGAGGTCAGGCGAGTATTCAAGGTTCTCGATTTGCTCATCGTGGCATGGTATTTTTGCGCGGGGCACAATTTGTTGATCGCGGCTTTGGCACAGAAACTTTACCAGATCCATTTCCGCGAAGCATCGTATCTGTAACAGATCTGGTAACATTGATTGAAACCTTGGGAACCTCCTATGATAAGGGCATCACCATTGTTGGTTTCTCAGCAGGGGCTTCATCAAAACAAAAAAATACATTAGAGCAATTTAAAACTTTTGCAGAAAAATATCCAGGCTGGGTACAATTTTTATGGGTTGATAGCAAAACAGCAAAAGAATTTTATCCACAAGCAACGCGCTTCCAAGAACCCCAATTTATTTTTCACTTTCCCGGTGCTGATCCAACAAAACTTTTTACGTTAAATGAAACAAAAAAAATGCTCGACGACATCCTCCATGGCACCAGCATGTTGCGATAAGTTAAGTTGCAGGGGTTATCCATTAATGCCCAAGTTAAGCAAGAACCTGCAAATGTTCCTGGCACGCGTGTAAGTTTAAAATTTTCACTTTCATTTCCCGTTTTTTTCCAGAGCAGTTTTCGTCGTTTTCCTGGATCGGACTTCGGAGGGTTTGCCATCCACGATGGGAAGGAATTCTTCAAGGGTAGCAATCACGCAAGGGCCATAAGCCATCGCGGCATTTGCGGGAATGACGCTTTTGACGACTCCTTGCGATACTTCCATAAAAACATCTCCCACATCGCAGGTTCGTGTAACCGTTTTGCGGTAAAGGGTGGGCCATTGGGTTTCGGAGTCGATTATTTTTTTCTCTTCGACAGTTTTATCTTCTTTTTTTTTGGTATAAAGCCATACCTGTTCCCCTTTTTTGTGTGAATAATGCTCTGTCTGATAATAGGGTTGGCCTTTAAGACGAATTAATTGCTCCTCGCTTAAGCCCGACTGGATGGAATCTGAAGCCAAGGAAGTAGACACAAAAGTGATACAAAGTAAGATTAAAAGAATGAATAACTTCATGAGTTAAAGACATGTCATAAGACGATTTGTTTGTACAGGGGCCCCTTTTCAAAAAAATTTTCTCAAACTTGGTTTTGTGATCAATGGTATGCACCCCAAGGCAAGCCCTGGACCCAAGATTCTCCGCCTAAGGCGGAGGGCTTTGACTCGGCAAGGCTCGCATCCTACGCCAACAAGCGTAGGGGATAAATAAAATATGAAACGGTGTATTCTTAAAATTAAAGGTCGTGTCCAAGGCGTGGGCTATCGGGCCAGTGCCCTTCGCGAGGGTTTACGTTTGGGATTAACAGGTTGGGTGTGCAATTGTTTTGATGGAAGTGTGGAGGCCGTCGTTGAAGGCAAGCCGGAAAAAATTGAAGCTTTTGTAGCTTGGTGCCATCGTGGACCGGCCTTAGCCCATGTATTAGAAGTAAAAATTTCGCAAGCTCCTGCCACGGGAGAATTTCAGGATTTTTTTATCCGGTAGAAAAAACCATTTCCCTAAAATTTCGCCTTTTTTCTTATTTCTTTGTTCTTCTGTGGATAAGTTGTGGGTAAATATTCAAATCCCAATAGAATAAATAAGTTAAAAGGAGTTTATTTATCCACATCTCTTTTAGGGGCGGCCAAAATTTTAATTTCAAACAAAAAAAGTCTTTAATTTTAATAATTTAAATCAAATCTGATTGAGTATTTGCCTTGACAGTTTCCCGTTCCTTGGTTTAATCTGCCCAAATAGTGGGATAAAGTGGTAAAAGGTAGGAGTGATTCCTGCCTAAGGCAGGCACGGCGTGAATCGCCCGTACCAAAGTGGGAAATTAAAAATGTTTAGAGGTAGGTTTGAACATACAATTGATACGAAGGGACGCACCTCCATTCCGTCCAAGTTTCGTGAGATTCTCATCACCAACTACGATGAACGCCTTATCATTACCAATTTTGACAATTGTTTATGGGCTTATCCCTTTGCAGAATGGCAGACCATTGAAAATAAAGTGGCTGCACTTCCCCAATTCAAAAAAGAAGTCAAAGCGCTTCAGCGTGTTTTTATTTCAGCTGCCACCGAATGCCCCATCGACAAGCAGGGGCGCATTCTTATTCCCCCCACTTTGCGTGATTATGCAGGGCTGAAAAATAATATTGTTTTTGTCGGGATGACCAAACGAATTGAAGTCTGGTCGAAAGACCGTTGGAACGAAGAATTTGAAAAGTCGCAACAGCATGTAACGTCCGATGAGGCAGGGCTCGGTGATTTGGGCCTATGAAATTTTACTTCTAAAAGAGGGAGGTAAACATGTTTGACATTATCAAGGTGCAGGACATTTCCGTTTTGCATTTATACGGCGAAATTTCACTTTTAGAAGTTGAGTATATTCGCGAAGTTTTTCATTCGCTTAAAAATTGTGACCACAGAAAAATCGTTCTCGACCTGGCCAATGTAGATCACGTGCACTTCAGAGCCGTACAGCATTGGGCCCATGAAGCCAAATTATTGCAGGGAATAGAAGGGGATCTGTGCCTGGTAAAACCCAGCCGTGAAACCAAAAACATGATGCAGTTTACCGGGGCTGATCAATATTTGCGCGACTACGAAACCTTGGCAGATGCCATTTTAAGTTTTTTGAAATCGCCTTCGGTTTTTTCAGATGCATCGGTGATGAGCTTAAAAGACGTGGCCAATCTTACAATGGATAAAGAAACCACGGACAAAAAACCAAAGAGCTCCTCGTTTTTGGTGCATTAAATTTTGTGCATATTAGTGTTCTTTTAAAAGAAACAATACAAGCCCTGCAGGTCAGGCCGGATGGGGTTTATCTGGATGCCACAGGCGGGATGGGTGGGCACGCCAGGGAACTTGTCCAGAATCTGGGTAAGAATGGCCGGCTGTATGTGGCTGATGCCGACTGGCGCACAGTTGAAAAATTGGAGGATATTTTCAAGGGCGATGCCCGCGTGTGTGTATTGCATGCACGATTTTCGGAACTAGGGGCTCTTTTACAAAAAAAAACGATGGAACCCGTCGATGGGTTGGTTGCTGATTTGGGTTTTTCAAGCTTTCAGCTTGAGAGTGCCGAATATGGTTTCAGTTTTAAGGAAACAGCCCCCCTGGATATGCGGCTGGATGTACGGCGTGAAAGATCGGCTTTGGATCTTATTGATGATTTGAGCGCAGAAGAACTGGCCAATCTTTTTTATACGCTGGGGGAAGAACGTTACTCGCGCAAAATCGCAGTTGCTTTAAAGCATGACTATCTCCAGGGAACCATCCATTCCACAGCGGATCTGCGGGGGTTGTGCGAACGGGTGTTGGGGCGATGGTATCGGGGACAAAAAATTCATCCGGCGACGCGGGTGTTTCAGGCTCTGCGCATAGCGGTAAACCATGAAGTCCAGGAACTTGAAGCTCTTTTAAAAGCATTGCCAAGTCTTCTTAAAAAAGGAGGAAGGGCGGCCATTATTTCGTTTCATTCGCTGGAAGACCGGCGTGTTAAAATTTTTTTCAGGGAAATGGCCAAGGGGGACTGGAAAGTGATCACAAAAAAACCGGTCACACCCAGTGAGGAAGAAATAGGAAATAATCCTCGCAGCAGAAGTGCCAAATTAAGGATCATAGAAAGGACATTCTAAATTCATGTCACGCGTATTTTCACCTTCCATGATGGGTTCTGATCTTGTTCGTCGCCAGCGGGTGTTTACCAAGGACGATTTTGTCAAAACACGTTTTTTGTTTCGAATACTTTTCCTGGTGGCTTTCATGGCCATTTTAAGCCTGTTTTATATCTGGACGCGGGTTCAAATTGTTGAATACGGGTATGAACTAAACATGCTTAAAAGCCGTCAGCATCAGTTTGCAGAAGAAAATAAAAAATTAAAACTGGAAGCGGCAACACTTAAATCCCCTCAAAGATTAGAACAGATGGCCATCAATGAATTAAAAATGGCGCCGCTAAAGCCGGAACAAATTCAGACCCTGCCGTAGGGGCGAACACCCTCCTTAGGCGGGCAGGCAAGGTTCGCCCCTACCGATTCCATTATGGAATGGACCTCAATTAAATGGATCAAGCTTCGCATTCTCATCATTAGCACTTTTTTTGTGCTTTTTTTGGGCCTTATTTTATTCCGTAGTTATCAATTGCAGATTTTTGAGAATGCCCGTGTTAAAAACCTAGCCCGCAGACAATATCAAACGACCCTTCCCGTACAATTTAAACGGGGGACCATTTATGACCGCAATGGGAATGCCTTGGCCCTTGATGTGCAGGTGGCCTCTGTGGCCATTCACCCTTCTGAAATAGAAGACAAAAATCAGATCGTCAAAGAACTTTCAGCCATTTTAAAAATACCCCCGGTTAAAATTTCCTCCAAAATTCGTGAAGGACGAAAATTTGAATGGGTGGCCAGACGTCTGGCTTTTGAAACAGGGCAAAAAATAAAGGATCTAAAACTGAAAGGTGTTTCCATTGTTCCGGAGTATCGGCGTTTTTATCCCAATAAAGAATTGGCCGGAGCCGTACTTGGCTCGGTGGGTTATGATGCCAAGGCTTTGGCGGGGATTGAGCTTTCCATGGATTCGTTCTTGCGTGCGGGCTCTGATGAAGTGATTGCCGAAAAAGATGCCCGTGGCCGTTTTTATACACCCGTTCAGAGCCAGGATTATTACCATGACATTCACCTGACTTTGGATGCGAACCTGCAATATACCGCCGAGAAATATCTTACCGAAACAGCCAAGCAATATAATCCCAAAAGCGGCTTTGCCATTATCCTTAACCCCCAAACGGGGGAAGTGCTGGCCATGGCCAATTACCCCACCTTTAATCCCAATGTGTACTGGGAATACAGCATGGACAACTGGAAGAACCATGCCGTGGTTGATACTTACGAACCGGGGTCCACCTTCAAGGCCATTTTGGCGGCTTCAGCCCTTAACTCGGGGAAAGTGAATATCAACGACAAGTTTTTTTGTGAGAATGGTTCGTATGTGATTGGCAAACGTGTCATTCACGACCACGAAAATTACGGTTCTCTTTCACTTGCCGAAATTGTCAAGGTTTCCTCCAACATCGGGATTACCAAAGTGGCTTTAAAAACGGGCAAAAAAGTATTTTACGACACCATGTTTGATCTGGGCTTTAACCAGGCCGTCAATCTGAAACTTCCCGGGGAACAACGTGGCTCTGTGGCTCCCTATCAAAAATGGAAGGATATTGATTTTAGCAATATGGCCTTTGGTCAGGGTTTGACTGTGAGCGGAATGCAAATGGCCCAGGCTTATGCAACCATTGCCAACAAAGGGATCAGGATGAAGCCCTATCTGGTGCACCGCATTGTTGATTCAAGTGGTGTGACCATTATCGAAAACATGGCGACAGTGGCAAGCCAGGCATTAAAGGAAGATGCGGCTATTGTCTTAAAAAATGCCTTGAAAGGCGTGGTCCAACCCGGTGGTACGGGGAAACTGGCCAGGCTTGATGAATATACTGTGGCAGGAAAAACAGGGACGGCCCAAAAAGTGAATGTTCAAACAAAGGTCTATGATGAGCATGATTATGTCAGTTCTTTTATTGGTTTTGTGCCTGCCGACAATCCTGAGTTCATGATTTATGTGGTTTACGATTCCCCCCATCCCCTTCATACCGGCGGTGCCGTGGCGGCGCCCACTTTCCGTAAAATTGCGCAGGATGCACTGGCTTATGCTGGGGTTCCTCCGGAACATATAAAACTTGCCTTGGGACGGGAAGGTGATGCAGAGAAAAAGAGATGAAACTAGAAACCTTGCTGAAAAACTGTCTCCCACTCAAAACACGCGGGAATACGGATATCGAGGTAAGTGGTGTCGAATATAATTCAAAAAAAGTAAAACCAGGGGCGCTCTTTGTGGCCATCCCCGGGTTTAAGACAGATGGCAGGGCCTATGTATTCCAAGCCGTGGCGCAAGGAGCCTCTGCCGTCGTTTTTGAAGGGGAGTTTTTTGAAAATATAAATCTGCCTCAAATACGGGTTGCCAACGCGCGAAGCGCTCTTGCTTTGTTGTCGGAAGTCTACTTTGGGTATCCATCCCAAAAAATGTATGTGGCCGGTGTTACCGGCACCAATGGAAAAACCACCCTTACCTATCTGGCCGAAAGTCTCTGGAAAGAAGCCTCTTATAAAACAGGAGTGGTGGGAACCATCAATACCCGTTTTGGCAACAAAGTTTGGCCCAGCGACCAAACCACACCGGAATCGCGCGATTTACAGGAAATCTTTTTGACAATGAAACAGGCCCAAGTCTCTCATGTGTGCATGGAGGTTTCTTCCCATGCCCTCGATCTGCATCGCGTGGATGGGTTGGATTTTGATGCTGCCGTTTTCACAAATTTAACCCAGGACCACCTCGATTTTCACAGGGATTTGGAAAATTATTACAAGGCCAAGGAAAAACTGTTTGTTTCGTGTTTGAATCAAAGTTCCAAAAAAAATCGGGTGGCTATCGTCTATGGCGATGATGTTTACGGACAAAAGCTTTTGAAGATATTGGAGCAAAAAAAAATACCCAACATCAGTTATGGATTTACAAAAATAAATCAAACTTATCCCGAAAAATATTCTTTAAGCCTGGATGGTTTTGAAGGCCGTCTTCGTACTTCACTCGGTGTTTTAGACGTTTGTGTTCCGCTTATGGGGCTTTTTAACGTGGCCAATGTTTTAGCCTGTGTTGAGTTGGGGATTCATTCCGGATTGAATCTGAAGCAAATCCAAAAAGGTCTTTCTGGATGCAAACCGCCCCCGGGGCGCCTTGAAAAAATAGCAAACAAGGCGGGACTTTCTGTTTTTGTTGATTATGCCCATACCCCTGATGCCCTTAAAAATGTTTTGACCACATTGAAAGCGCTGGCTCCGGGCAAAATAATCGCTGTGTTTGGATGCGGGGGGGATAGGGATCCGGGCAAGAGGCCTTTAATGGGATATGAAGTGGGAAGCCTTGCTGATGTGGCGGCGGTAACTTCGGATAATCCACGAACAGAAAATCCTGAAACCATTATTGACGCCATTGTTCCGGGCCTTAATCGGGCTGGAATGTCTCCTTATAGTCAGGCAAAGGGTTATCTTGTTGAGCCGGACCGTAAAAAAGCCATTGAGAAAGCCCTTACTCTGGCCAAAAAGGATGATGTAGTTTTGATTGCAGGAAAAGGCCATGAGGATTATCAGATTATAGGAACCCAAAAATTCCCTTTTTCGGACCAGGAAATTGTGAGAGAGCACCTCGGCCCTTCGACTCCGCTCAGGGACCACCCCGAGTGATGACCGGTCCCTGAGCGAAGTCGAAGGGAACGAGTAATATGCAACTATTTGTTCAAGAAATTCTTAAGGCTACCGGTGGAACCCTTCTCGCCGGTGATCCCCAATCTGTTATCACCCGTATTTCCACCGATACACGCACGCTGAAGGCGGGCGATTTATACTGTGCTTTGGTCGGCCCCCATTTTGATGGGCATCAATTTGTGGAAGACGCCATAAAAAAGGGGGCCAAGGGGATTTTGGTTTCGGATATCACCCTCTCCCTGGCCCTCCCCCCTTTCCGCGTACCGGAATCCCGCTACGCGGGACAAGGGGGAGGGAATAAGAACATTATCATCCATGTTTCTGACACTCTCAAAGCTCTGGGGGATATGGCCCATGTCTGGCGGAAAAAGTTTACAAAGCCCGTCATTGCCATTACAGGGAGCAGTGGGAAAACATCCACAAAAGAACTGCTCTCTTTGTGTTTGGAGTCCCATTTTAAAGTTCACAAGACAGAAGGAAACTTGAACAATCTTGTGGGGGTCCCTCTGACTTTGTTTCAGTTGGAAGAAGAATGTGATGTGGCCATTATTGAAATGGGGATGAATGCTTTTGGTGAAATTGCCCGGCTTACCGAAATTGCCAGCCCCACGATGGGGCTTATCACCAATGTGGGAGCGGCTCATTTGGAAGGAGTGGGAAGTTTGGAAGGAGTGGCCAAAGCCAAGGGGGAACTTTTTTTAAATCTTTCCCCTTCAGCGCATGCCTTGGTCAATGAAGACGATCCTTTCATTAGGGCCATGCCTACTCGGGCCAAAAAACTGACTTATGGATTTTCTCCATCAGCCGATATTTGTGCCGAAAAAGTTTCCTACAGAACCCATGACGCAGAAGTTTGCGTCAAAACACCCTTGGGAAAATGGAATTTGACCCTGCCTGTAACGGGAGAGCACCATGTTTCCAACCTGCTTGCCTGTGTGGCGGTTTGCTCCTTGTTAAAATTGTCGGAATCACAGGTACAGAAAGGTATATCCGGTTTTTCCCTTGGAGAAAAAAGGGGTGCTGAAACCCGATTGAAAAAGGACATTGTGCTTGTTAACGATTGCTACAATGCCAATCCCAGTTCGACACATGCTGCGTTAAAAGCACTTTCCCTTAAATATCCCACACAGCGCAAAATTGCCGTATTGGGAGAGATGCTCGAATTGGGAGCTCAAAGTTCTTCTCTTCATCAAAAAACGGGAAATGCCGCTCGTCATTTGGGAATATCAGTTCTTTTGGCTTTGGGAGATCATGCAAAGGATTTGGCAAAAGGTTTTAATGAGTCCCAAGCCCATGCTTTTGACAATGTCGAAAGCCTGAATCAAAAACTGCAAACCTTGCTTGTTCCGGGGGATGTCGTTCTTGTCAAAGGATCGCGGGGAATTCGCATGGAGCGGGTTGTTGACTATTTAAAAGAAAGGATGGGCTAGTGTTTTATCATTTTCTATATCCCTTAAATGAATTTTTCGGGGGATTTAATGTTGTCAAATACATCACCTTTCGCACTTTTGCAGCGCTATTAACGGCGATGCTCTTTTATCTTGTCTGCGGCAAACCCTGGATTCGTTTTTTAAAAAACAGGCAAATGGCGCAAACCATTCGTATGGATGGTCCCCAGGCCCATTTGGGAAAAAAGGGAACCCCCACCATGGGGGGACTTTTGCTTATTGTTTCGGTTTTGTTTTCGGTGTTTTTATGGGGCAATTGGGGAAGCGACTATTTGGGGGTGAGTTTGTATGTTTTTGTGGGGATGGGAGCCATTGGTTTTGTCGATGACTACAAAAAAGTGATGAAGCGCGATACCAAGGGTTTTGCCGGACGCTATAAAATTATTCTGGAAGTGTTCATTTGCCTGTCAGCAGCTCTTTTTATTTATGGGTACAAGGGGCTGGATACGCGGCTGTATGTTCCTTTTTTAAAACAAGTTCAGCCCGATCTTTCTTTTTGGTACCTGTTTTTGACCATCTTTGTGGTGGTGGGCGCTGCCAATGCCGTTAATTTAACTGATGGTTTGGATGGTTTGGCCGCTGTTCCTTCCATGACGGCTTTTTTGACCTATGGATTTTTGGTGTATGTGGTGGGGCATGTAGTGATTTCCAATTATTTGCAGATTCCTTTTGTCAAAGAGTCGGGCGAATTGGCGGTGCTTTGCGGGGCCGTTGTGGGGGCGTGCATCGGGTTTTTATGGTTTAACGCTTACCCTGCTGAAATTTTCATGGGCGATGTGGGGGCCTTGGGATTGGGGGGCTTGTTGGGGTTTGTGGCCTTGATTGCCAAACAGGAAATTCTTCTTGTCCTTGTGGGGGGGTTGTTTGTGATGGAAACCCTTTCGGTGATTACGCAGGTGATTTCCTTTAAGCTGACGGGAAAGAGAATTTTTCGCATGGCGCCCCTGCATCATCATTTTGAACTTAAGGGCTGGAGCGAGCCAAAAATTATTGTGAGATTTTGGATTCTTTCTTTTGTGCTGGCCCTTTTGTCATTGGCGACACTGAAGTTAAGGTGAAGCAATTTAAAAATCCCCCTTAATCCCCCTTTTATAAAGGGGGAAAAATACGGGGGCCCCGTATTATCCCCCTTTAGCAAAGGGGGACACAGGGGGATTTAATAAATGAGTTTAAAAAACGTTATTGTTGGTTTGGGGATTACGGGCGAATCCCTTTTGGATTATTTTATAAGCTTGGGACAGCCCTGTGTGGGCATTGAAGAAGTTTCAAGAGAGATTTTTCAAAAAGTAAAAGAAAAATATGTGGGGAAGGCCGCCCAATTCTATTTTGGGGATATTCCAAAAACGGTTTTTGATGATGCAAAACAATTTTTTATCAGTCCGGGTGTTCCTCCGACACGGGAGTGGGTGGCTCTGGCCAAAAAGAAAAACATTCCGGTCACGGGAGAAATGGAGTTTGCCTCGCAAAAACTTTCAGGAAAACTGATCGCAGTCACCGGGACTAATGGCAAATCAACTTCAGTCTCTTTAATTCAAACAATCCTTCAAGAGGGGGGATATTCTTCTGGTCTTAAAGGGAATATAGGAACCCCGCTTATTACGGCTGTGAACGAATCTCCCAAGGACTATTATGTATTGGAAGCCAGTTCGTTCCAGTTGGAAACCGTTGAAAATTTCAAGCCAAAAGTAGCCGTGGTCCTTAATGTCACCTCCGATCATTTAGAACGGTATGAAAGCATGCAGGCTTATGCCGATGCCAAGGCCCTTGTGACCAAAAACCAATCAGCCGATGATTTTTTTATTTATAATGCGGACGACCCTTATTGTGTTTTGATGGAAACAAAGGCAAAAAAACTTCCCTTTAGCTTGGTCAATCAATTTCCCGAAGGGGCTTTTGTTGAAAAAAACACCATGGTGGTGCGATGGAAAGGGACAGAGTTCCGATACGAGCTATCCGAAATGCCCATTTCGGGTTTGCACAATCAGGAAAACATGCTTGCAGCCATTTTGTCCTTAACGGTTTTAAATGTGCCCTACTCCGTCATTTTATCCGGATTGAAAAAATACAGGGCACTGCCCCATCGTTTGGAAAAAGTGGGTTGTTTTAAAGGGATCTCTTTTTATGATGATTCCAAGGCCACCAATGTGGGTTCTGTGGTGATGTCACTGGCTTCTTTTGACAAGAATGTCATTCTTATTCTGGGAGGACGAGACAAAGGGGGGGAATACAATCCGCTCTATGCCATGGTCAAACATAAGGTGAAGGCCCTTATCATTTATGGGGAAGCGCGTGAAAAAATCGCCAAGGCCTTTTCTTTTTTTGAAAATAAGAAAGTGGTTCCCACCATGCCTGAAGTGGTGAGCGAGGCGTATCGTGTGGCAAAGAGTGGGGATACCGTGCTTTTTTCTCCCGCCTGTTCAAGTTTTGATCTTTATAAAAACTATGCCCAGCGCGGGAATCACTTTCAGGAATTGGTAAGGGGGATGGGGGATTGTTGCTAGGGGCGCTTCGCGAAGCGCCCTTACATTTTTATGTTTTTTAACAACAACAAAAATACAAAGTCCCATGTGCATTATCAGCGCTTTGATGTGTATTTGTTGTTTGTGACCCTTTTGCTTGTGCTTATCGGCATGGTCATGGTGTTTTCAAGTAGCGCTGTTTCGGCCCAGGCCCATTATAACGACAGTTATTATTATCTTAAGAAAGAAGTCTTGTTTGTGGTGATGGGGTTTTTTCTTATGTTGTTGGTCAAAAAAATTCCGTATCGTCTTTACTTAAAAATTGTTTATCCCTTTTTGTTTCTTAATTTGGTTCTTCTAATTGTTGTCCTGTTTTTTGGCCATGGGGGGGCTTCAGAGGGGGTTCATCGTTGGTTGTATGTGGGACCTTTTTCTTTTCAGCCTTCTGAAATGACCAAGTTATCCGTCATTATTTTTGTGGCGTATGCGCTGGCTAAAAAACAGGAAAAAATTCGTGAATTCAGCACGGGTTTTTTGCCGGTCATTTTAATCAGCAGTGTTTATATTCTGCTTATTTTGGCCCAAAAAGATTTGGGAGCCGCCCTTACCCTGGGCATCATTGTTCTTCTCATGCTTTTTATCGCAGGGACCCGGCTTTCCTACTTGGCGGGGGCTTTTTTACTTTCCATCCCGGCCCTTTATTTTCTTATTTTCTCCGTTGATTTTAGACGTCGCAGGATCCTGGCTTTTCTGGACCCATGGAAATATCAACTCGATTTTGGTTTTCAGATTATTCAATCCTTTGTTGCCTTTAAAGAAGGAGGTCTCTTGGGGGCAGGTCTTGGGGAAGGAAAACAGAAGCTTTTTTATTTGCCGGAAGCCCATACCGATTTCATTTTTTCGGTGGTTGGAGAAGAATTGGGATTAGTCGGGGTTTTACTTGTCGTCTCCCTGTTTGTGTTCTTCATATTTAGGGGGTTTCTTATTTCTTTAAAGTCGCGCGATTTATTCGGGCTTTATCTGGCTTTTGGTTTGACAAGTCTCATTGGGGTTCAGGCTTTTATCAATATGGGTGTTGTGATGGGCCTGCTTCCCACGAAGGGATTGGCACTTCCCTTTATAAGTTATGGGGGTTCCTCCATGTTGGTTTCGTTTTTGATTGTGGGAATTCTTTTAAATATTTCGATGGACACGGAAGGGGAATGAATAGTTGCTAGTCGCTTGTAAATCCATGAACCCGTATTACGAGCGACGAGTTACTAGTGAAGAATGCTTTTCTCGAATACATATTCGAAACAGGTTCGGGTGCTGATAGGAATAAAACCAATTCTCAAGTGTGGGATGGAGACCAGCTAAACATGACCGCAAAGCATGCCAATCTTTATCAACGTATCCGGCAAATTCTTGAATTGGCACGTTCGAATGTCGCCCGTTCGGTGAATACAACGCAAGTTATCGCCAATTGGCTGGTTGGGCGTGAAATTGTCGAAGAGGAGCAACAGGGTGCAAAACGTGCTGCGTATGGTGGGGCAATTTTAAACATATTAGCGAGACGCTTACAAAAAGAGTATGGCGAAGGTTATTCTGCTCGTAATTTGAGATTCATGCGGAAATTTTATATCGAGTATGTTGAGTTTTTGCCCGAATCAATGATTTGGAACGCACTGCGTACCAAATCTGAACCCCAACACAGATTGTCTGTAATCGGGAAACGGAACGTACCGCGTACCATTTCTTGGAAACCTGGGAAGATCAGTGTTGATTTGTCTTGGACACATTATCGAACACTCCTTCGTGTAGAGTCTCTGCAAGCCCGCGCTTTCTATGAAATTGAGGCCATTCAAAACAATTGGGGTGCCCGTGAGCTAGAACGCCAAATCAACAGCCTCTTGTATGAACGTCTGGCTCTTAGCAAAGACAAACGTGGCGTCATGAAACTCGCGACCAAAGGTCAAATCATACAAAAACCGGCCGATGTTTTCAAAGAGCCGGTCATGATAGAATTTTTGGGTCTACCGGAATCCCACAAACTTGTTGAATCTGATTTGGAACAGGCTCTCCTCGGCAACCTTCAGAATTTTCTTTTGGAATTGGGCAAAGGGTTTGCTTTTGTGGCACGTCAGGAAAGACTGACGCTGGACGGCGATCATTTTTATGTTGATCTGGTTTTCTATCACACCATTCTGAAATGCTATATCCTGATTGACCTCAAAACGGGAAAGCTGACACATGCAGACCTGGGCCAATTGCAGTTGTATGTAAATTATTTTGACATGGAACGCCGTAGTCAAGGCGATGCTCCCACATTGGGGCTTATTCTTTGTGCCGATAAAAACGATGCTATGGTGAAGTATCTGCTTGGAGACAAGAAAGAGAAAAATATCTTTACCAGGCATTATCAACTTAATTTGCCCACAGTCGCGGAACTTAAAGCGGAACTTCGTCGAGAACTGAAGCAACTTAAAACTGATTGAACACCATGCAAGATTCCATTGGTGTGAGAGAACAGGGGCTTAATAGCCCCCTCCGGTTTGATTTATGACCAATCCACAAACACAATCCCTTCTCCTCATTGCAGGGGGAGGAACAGGGGGGCATTTGTATTCCGGCTTGGCTGTAGCCGAAGACTGGTGCGCTCGCGGGGGTGAGGTGCTTTTTGTTGGGACCAACTACGGGTTGGAGAAAAATTTGGTGCCCCATTATGGATATAAGCTTGAGACCGTTCCTGTTTCCAAATTAAAGGGAAGCAGTGTTGTGGTACGGTTAAAGACATTGGTGCTTTTGCCCTTAGCCCTTGTAAAGAGTTTATGGATTATGGCCAGGTACAGGCCAACGGCTGTTTTGGGCATTGGAGGGTATGCTTCCGGCCCCATGGTGGTGGCCGGTTGGATTTGCAGGGTTCCTACAGCCATTGTTGATCAAAATGCCATCCCTGGTTTGACAAACAGGTGGTTGGGAAAAATTGCCAAAAAAGTTTTTTTGGCTTTTGATGTGGCAGGTTCTTATTTCAAAAAAGAAAAAGTAAGGATCACGGGGAACCCGGTATTGAGAAGTCGATTGCCTGCCATGTTGGGCCATGATGAATCGGGTAGGGACAATCCTAGGATTGTCCCTACAGAATATCCGGAGATAACCCTCCTTGTCTGTGGGGGTTCCCAAGGGGCGCATGCTCTTAACGAGAGTGTCATGCAGGCATTTGGTTTGATTTCAAAAAAATTTCCGGGCTTAAAAATAATCCATCAAGCGGGACCTACCGATGAAGCTCTTGTTCGTAAGACGTATGCGGAGATGAAAATAAACGCTGAAGTTTGTGCGTTTATTCATGATCTTGAAAATTACTATGCCAAAGCCAACCTTGTTATTGCCCGTTCCGGTGCAGGGACATTAACGGATTTGTCCAACTGGGGACTTGCTTCCATTTTGGTGCCCTATCCCTTTGCTGCCGATGACCATCAGAGGGCCAATGCCCGTATTTTTGTTGATGCAGGAGCGGCTTTATTGTTGGAACAAAAAAACAGCACTCCCGAAAAGCTTGCCGAAATGATCGCCAGCCTGCTAAAAGACACCACTCGCTTGGAAAGCATGGGACAAGCGGCAAGACTTTTATCGCGTCCGGATGCAGCAAAACTGGTTGTGGATCAATTATTATCCCCCTTTGAAAAAGGGGGACACAGGGGGATTTGACTTCAGAGCCCGTTTTGTACGGGTAAAATCCCCCTTTGATTCCCCCTTTTTTTCAGCCAAAGGACTGATCCGTCCTTCGGCGGAAAAGGGGGATAAGAAAGGGAATTTGTACAAAAAACATCGAATTCATTTTGTAGGCATTGGGGGCATTGGCATGAGTGGTATTGCCGAGGTCTTGATTAACCTTGGCTATCCCGTCAGCGGTTCCGACCTAAAACCTTCCCCTCTTACCCGGCGGCTTAAATCAAAAGGGGCCAGGATTTTTTACGGCCATAAAAAAGATAATGTTGTCCAGGCTGAAGTTGTTGTGACCAGTTCGGCTATCAAGCCTACCAATCCCGAGGTCGTCGAAGCCAAAAACAGAAATATTCCCATTATCGGTCGGGCTGAAATGTTGGCTGAGCTCATGCGTTTTTCCAAGTATGGCGTGGCCGTTTCCGGAACCCACGGAAAAACGACCACCACTTCCTTGGTGGCCAGTGTGCTTCATTATGGGGGGTATGATCCCACCATGATTATCGGGGGCAAGGTCAACAGTCTTCGTTCAAACGCCCGGTTGGGGAAGGGGGAATTCATGGTGGCCGAGGCCGATGAATCCGACGGGTCCTTTTTAAAACTTTCTCCTTCCATTGCGGTGGTCACCAATATTGACCCCGAGCACATGGATTTTTATAAAAGTTTTGATCGTGTTAAAAAAGCCTATCTGGAATTCATTCACAAAATCCCTTTTTATGGTGTGGCCGTTGTCTGTGTGGATCATCCGGTGATTGAAGAACTTCTTCCAAAAATCGAAAAGCGGGTTTTAACCTACGGCTTTTCTGAAAAAGCCCAATTTCGTGCTGAAAATATTGATTCAAAAAACGGGCACATCGATTTTGACTTTGTTGTTTTTGGTGAAAAGAAGAAGCGGGTTTCCCTCCATCTTATCGGACATCACAATGTGCTTAATGCCCTGGCAGCCCTGGCGGTGGGGTGGGAATTGGGCATTCCTTTGGTCAAGGCGATAAAGGCCCTGAAAAATTTCAAAGGAGTCCAAAGGCGTTGTCAGGTTTTGCTCCAAAACAATCATTATACGGTGATTGATGATTATGGGCATCACCCTGAAGAAATAAAAGCCACCCTCAAAGCCATTCGTGGTGCTTATACGGGACGTTTGGTGACATTGTTCCAGCCCCATCGTTACACACGGACGCGCGACATGTTTAAAGAGTTTATGGCCGCTTTTGATTCTACCAACCTGTTACTTGTCACCGATATTTATCCGGCGGGCGAAGCTCCCATTTCGGGGGTTCATTCAAAAAATCTGGTAGAAGGTTTAAAGAAAAATTTGGGGGAACAAGTGCGCTATATTCCAAAAACAGCTCATTTGGTAAATGATGTTTTGAAATGGGTGGCGCCTGGTGATATTCTTCTCTCGCTTGGAGCCGGAGATGTGACAAAAATAGGCAAGGAATGTGCGAAACAATTTAAAAAATATGGATCTACAACCTGACTGGAAAGAAGAAATTTTGAAAAAATGGGCAGCCTCCTCCAAAGCCAAGGCCGTTGTCATTAAGGATGAGGTGCGTGACCGGTTAGCCCGCGAATTTCGCGGTACCACGAATTATCGCGAACCCATGAAGAACCACACCAGCATTCGCATTGGGGGTCAGGCGGATGTTTTTTTAAAGCCTATTGACCTTGAAGATTTAAAGGCCGTCCTCAAAATTGCCACGGAAGAAGATTTGCCCGTGATGTTATTGGGGGCGGGAAGCAATACCTTGGTAAGGGATGCGGGGATCAGGGGATTTGTCATCACCTCTTTAAGTTTACAAAAACAGGAAATTGTCTCTCAAAATGAAGAAACTGCCGATATTTTTTGTGAAGCGGGGGTTAAAATTTCGGCTTTTGTTCAAATGGCCGCTGAAAAAGGCCTGTCTGGTTGTGAATCTCTTATTGGTATCCCTGGGACAATGGGAGGGGCCATTTTCATGAATGCCGGGGCCCGGGGTATTGAAATAAAAGACATTGTTCGTGAAATTACTTTTTTGGATGTCCAAGGAACCCTTCATACGGTTTTACGGGACAAGCTTGAATTTGGTTATCGCCATTTAAAACTTCCGCGTGGAGCGATTATCCTTTCCGGAATTTTTCGTTTAACCAAAAAAGATCCCCAAGAAGTGGAAGAAACAGTCAGGAATTATCAAAAAGTGCGTGCTGAAACCCAACCACTTAATTACCCCAGTTTAGGCTCTGTGTTTAAAAATCCGGAATCCACCAAAAAAGGGGAAGTCGTTTCCAAGGCGGGGGAACTTATTGAAGAGTGCGGCCTAAAGGGAGTGCGCGTGGGTGGGGCGCGGGTTTCTGAAAAGCATGCCAATTTTATTGTGAATGAAAAACAGGCCACTGCCAAAGATGTGGTTGTTCTTATCAATCTGGTTCGCGATAAGGTGAAGGAAAAAACAGGTGTGTTGTTGGAAACAGAAGTAAAAATTTTAGGAGAGGACACGTAGGGGCGAACCTTGCCTGCCCGCCTCAGGAGAGTGTTCGCCCTCTTTTGGCCCCTACAAATCAATCATGAAAATAGCCGTATTAAAAGGAGGCATCTCCAAAGAACGTGAAATCTCGCTTCGTTCGGGTGGCGCTGTGGCTTTGGCCTTAAAACGCAAGGGCCATGATGTGGGAGAGTTTGATCCTCAAAGTCCCCATTTTGTGAAAGATCTTTTGGCTTTTAACCCCCAAAAAGTTTTTTTGGCTCTTCATGGGAAGGGTGGGGAAGATGGAACCATGCAGGGTTTTTTGCAAACAGTGGGCCTTCCCTATGCGGGTTGTGGAGTTCTTACTTCGGCTATCTGTTTTGACAAAGTGGCTACCAAAGAATTCCTGGGTTCCCATCAAATTCCCATGCCCAAGCAAGCCGTTTTTTCCAGGGGACAGGACGTGGCTTGGTTTGTTCAAACATTTCCTCTCCCTTTCCCGGTTATCGTCAAGCCCAATACGGAAGGATCAACCATCGGGGTTTCAAGGGTTTTTAAAAAGGAAGAGTTGGCGGGGGCTTTGGAAGTAGCGCTTGCTTTTGATTCAATCATTCTCGTTGAAGAATATATCCAGGGGCGTGAAGTGACGGTGGGGGTGGTTAATGGACAAGCCCTTCCCGTAGTTGAAGTGGTTCCCAAGTCGGGTTTTTATGACTTCACATCCAAATACACCAAGGGACAAACCGAGTACAAGGTGCCCGCACCTATAGATGAAGTTTTGACAAAAGAGTTGCACGTTTTAAGCGAAAAAATAAACCGTGTTCTTGGATGTAGCGGGGGAGTTCGCATTGATTTCATGTTGCAAAATGGTAACCCCCTTTTTCTGGAAGTAAATACCATTCCCGGCATGACAGAAACCTCGTTACTTCCCAAAGCAGCGGCCTGTGTGGGCGTGAGCTTTGAGGATTTGTGTGAAAAGATTTTAGAGGGATAAGATTTCACAGTAGATTCCCACGGGCTTACTTAAGTTGCTCGCGTCTCTTGCCGGAATCTACTTAAGCGCCACAGGCGCGTTGAGGGGGCGACGCGAGCCCCTATGATAGTTTTTTCCATCCAACCATGAAATTACTATTCTGGAAAAATACCGAGAACCGAAGGGTGGTCCGCAAAGCTCCTCTTTACAGGCAAAAGAGGGGATGGGTGGGTTGGCTCATTTTAGTGGGAGGGTTTTCATTATCCGTTCTTGTTTTGGCCGGGCTTGTCCATTTTTTTGGGAGCTCCCCTTATTTTGCCCTGAAAGAAATTGAACTCATTTCCGATTCAGAGGCCTATCCAAAAGAATTTTTTCAAAAATTGGCACAAATTCCCTATGGCAAAAATTTGTTTTGTGTTAATCTTCGACAAATTCGGGAGAACATCAAACGCTTTCCGTGGGTACGTGATGTTCAAGTAAGGCGAAAATTTCCCCAAGGGCTTGTTGTTCATGTCGAGTTGTTTGAACCGGTGGCCCTTTTGGTGGTGGAAGACGCCGGAAAAGAAATTTTTTACTACTTAAGTCACGAAGGGGCGGTTTTTAAAAAACTTGGACCGGAAGATGCAACTGACTTTCCCCGGATTTACGGTTTTACAAAAGCGGGGCTGGGAAAATTTCCACGATATTACAGGGCAAAAGTCAATGAAGCTTTTGCATTTCTAAAATCATTTATTGCTGACGGGGTCAATGCTCCTTTCAAGCTAAAGGGTGTTGTGTATCAGGGGATAGCAGGAATAACAGCCCATGTTCAACACGAGTCGTCAAAGATAGGTTTGAAAATTTATTTTGGGCCCCATGCTTACCCAGAACGTCAAAAAGCCTGGGGGGGGCTTGTGGCTAAAATGCAGGAAACCCGGAATTATTTTCAGGAAATTGATTTAAATGGTGAAGATAAAATTTTTGCCCGTTTGCAAAAAACTGAAGAGCTACCCTCTGATGAGAATGGTGTAGAAAACATGTCGACAACCACCAACTCGCGGTAGGGTTCTTTTACATCCAAAAGAAAGAGGGAAGAACAACATGGCCAGAAAAGACAAGCTTGTTGTTGGTTTGGATATTGGCACAACAAAAATTTGTGCCATCGTCGGGGAGCTAACCCACGATGGCATCGATATTATCGGCATTGGGTCGCACCCATCGCGGGGCCTAAGAAAAGGGGTTGTCGTTAATATTGAGGCCACGGTTGAATCAATCAAGCGAGCCATCGAAGAAGCCGAGCTTATGGCCGGTTGTGATATCACTTCTGTTTACGCAGGGATTGCCGGAGGACACATCAAGGGGATTAACAGTCACGGCATTGTGGCCATTAAAAACAAGGAAGTGGGCGAAAGCGATATAGCCCGTGTGATTGATGCGGCTCAGGCTGTGGCCATCCCCATGGACCGCGAGGTGATCCACGTTATTCCCCAGGAATTTATTGTTGATGATCAAGACGGTATTCGTGAACCCTTGGGCATGTCGGGAATAAGATTAGAGGCCAAGGTCCATATCATTTCTGCAGCGGTGAGTTCAGCGCAAAACATAGTCAAATGTGCCAATCGGTGTGGGCTTAACGTGAACGATGTGGTTTTGGAACCATTGGCCAGCAGTGAATCTGCTTTGTCCCCCGATGAAAAAGATTTGGGTGTGGTTTTGGTGGATATTGGAGGGGGGACAACCGATATTGTCATTTATTCCCAGGGGAGCCTGGTTTATACATCCGTCCTCACTATCGGAGGCAATCACATCACCAATGATATTGCCGTGGGCTTAAGAACCCCTGCCATTGAAGCTGAAAAACTTAAGCAAAAATATGGTTGTGCTTTGGGGGCGATGGTGCAAAAAAATGAAACTATCGAGGTCCCCTCGGTGGGGGGGAGAAAGTCCCGGATTTTATCAAGGCAAATTCTGACCGAAATTATTGAGCCCCGCGTAGAAGAAATCTTTTCGCTTGTCAGACAAGAAATTTCGCGTTCTGGTTTCGAAGAAGCCATTGCCTCCGGGATTGTTTTGACTGGAGGTGCCACTCTTTTGGAAGGAATGCCCGAACTAGCCGAGCAGGTACTCGATTTTCCCGTCAGGCGGGGGGCTCCCAAGGGGATTGGAGGACTTATTGACGTGGTAAAAAGCCCGATGTATGCCACGGGGGTTGGGCTGGTTCTCTATGGGGCCAGGCAATTACATCAAACCCGGTTCAAAGTGAAGGATGATGGGGTTTATGGAAAAGTGAAACAACGAATGAAGAGTTGGATCGTTGAAATATTTTAAAAAATCTTTTGTGTAGGGGCGATTCTTGCCTGCCCGCCTTAGGAGGGTAATCGCCCATATCGCGGGTGAACACCCTCCGAAGGCGGGCAGGCGAGGTTCGCTCCTACATAACTTTTCATGGGAGGCCCTATGTTTGAATTTGAAGACAGCCTCGATTTTTCAGCAAAAATAAAAGTAATTGGTGTGGGCGGTGGGGGCGGCAATGCCGTTCGCACGATGATCCGTTCCAAGCTTGAAGGGGTTGAATTTATCATGGCCAATACCGACGTGCAGGTATTGCGCACCAGTGAAGCTCATACAAAAATCCAGTTGGGGGCTGACAAAACGCGCGGTTTGGGGGCCGGGGCCAATCCGGATGTAGGGCGTGAAGCCGCCGTTGAAAGTTTGGAGATCATTCGTGAGTCCCTTGTGGGCTCGGACATGGTTTTTGTGACTGCAGGGATGGGAGGCGGCACGGGGACGGGGGCCGCTCCTGTTATTGCCAAAGCGGCCAAGGAAATTGGGGCTCTTACGGTGGGCGTTGTGACCAAACCCTTTGCTTTTGAAGGTAAAAAAAGGGCGCGTCAGGCCGAAATGGGGATTAATGCCCTCAAAAAAGAAGTCGATACGCTGATTACCATCCCCAATGAAAAACTTTTAATGGTGGGTGGAAAAGACACCCCCATGCTCGACGCCTTTAAAATGGCCGATAATGTTTTACTGCAAGCTGTTAAAGGGATTTCCGATCTCATTACCATTCCCGGGTTGATCAATCTTGATTTTGCCGATGTAAAAACCGTGATGAAGGAAACAGGCATGGCTCTTATGGGTACGGGTATTGGATATGGTCCAAACAGGGCCCTCGATGCGGCCCGGCAGGCCATATCAAGCCCTCTTTTAGAAAATGTTTCTATTTCAGGAGCCATGGGAATTTTGCTCAATATCACCGGTTCGTCTAGCATGACCTTGTTTGAAGTAAATGAAGCCTCAAAACTCATCCAGGAAGAGGCCCATGAAGATGCCAATATTATTTTTGGTGCTGTCATTGATGACAAAATGAAAGACGAAATTCGTGTGACGGTGATTGCCACCGGTTTTAATCGTGAAAGCGATCGTAAGGTTTTGGAAACAAGTCAGAGTGAAAAACAAACTCCGTATGTATTACGCAGCTGGGATCAATACAAACGCAGCAAAGCTCCAGAGCCTGTATCGACGCCCTCTTCTCAGCCTATTTCTGCCCCTGTTGAACGTGAAACACCCACGCCTCCTCCTTCAACAAGTCAGGCAAGTTTTTCTTCAGCGCCGGCCCAAGCCGCACCTAAAATCTCTATGGGGCGAACCCCATTTTCGTTTTCTGGGCGGCCCGAAGGAGCCATGGCTTTGACAACCACCCCTGTTTCAACCAGCGTGGCTGATTTTCGTATTCCTCGTCAACAGCCCATGGAAACGGTGGCTGTTCAGGAAGTAAGTCAAACAACCACCGAAAAATATTCTTTTCATATTCCCGCTCAAACTGACGAAGGGGCCGATCTCAAAAAAATCGCAACGGAAGTAGGAATGAATGATTTGGATGATGAATATGACATCCCGGCATTCATTCGCAGGCGGGCTGATTAAAGGAATACCAAAAATCTTCTGTAGGGGCGCCCGCTTGCTGCGCCCATGATTGGCCCGAACAGGGCGCAGCAAGCAAGCGCCCCTACGCTAGTGAAAATAGAGGGGGCACCCCTACAATTTTTTCTTATTTTCGTGACTCGTAAAATTCGTACAACCCAGGAAGATGAATTTACCCTGTTTCAACGTGAAATATGGGCGCTTATCTTTTTGGCTTTTGGGGTTTTCATCTACTTAAGCCTTTTTTCTTACAGTTCCACGGATCCTTCTTTTTTAAGCCTGACAACCAAAAAAATCATTCATAATTGGGGCGGTATTTTGGGGGCCTATTTGGGGGATTTTCTTTTGTTCTTGTTTGGGGCTGGGGCCTATTTGGTCGGCTTTTTTCTGGTGTTTATGGCGGCTCTTTTGTTTTCAGGGGTTCGTCGCAAACTGTCTTTGTACGAAATTCCCGCTTCGTTCGCGTTTGTTGTTTTTGTTTCAGTCCTTTGCCAGATGACTTTGGGTGAGCTACATTTTGGCCGTGATTCAATGGATGCAGGTGGTTTGCTCGGTGGAATTGTCGCTCGTTTTGGAATTACTTATTTGGGTCATCCAGGCACCTATCTTTTGGTGGTTGTGGGAGCCATCCTTACTTTTTTATGGTCCACTCATTTCTCCGTCACTCATTTGTTACGAAAAACATTTTTGTTCATCAAACCGATTGTTGAAAAAATATTCCAACAAATCCGGATTTATTGGGCACGATTTGTAAAACGCATCCACAAATGGAAGGAACAGAGATCCCAACAGAAAAAAGAAGAAGATAGAATTGAAGGGTTGAAAATAAGCAAAGACAAGCCCGGCTTTACCTCTATTCCCAAAGTGGAATCAGCTTCCCAAGCTTTATCGCCTTTGCCTTCCAAAATTTTAAATGAGGAAGCCGATGGCCCGAAAATTTTGGATCGCGTTGATAAAAAGCGCAAAGCTGTCTCTCCCCAGTTGGAATTGGAGAACATGTCCAAGGACTACAAGCTTCCTCCTTTGAATCTCCTGGATTCTGAAGACCAAAAAGAAGTTTTTATTGATGAAGAAAGTTTGAAGATGAATGCGCGCCTGCTTGAAAAAAAGCTGCTCGATTTTAATGTGACAGGCCAAGTGACAGAAATTCATCCGGGGCCGGTCATCACCATGTACGAATACCAGCCGGCTTCCGGGGTTAAACTTTCCAAAATTTCAAACTTGGTGGATGACTTATGCCTGGCCATGGGCGGGAGATCGGTCCGTATTGTGGCCCCGCTGCCGAACAAAGCGGCGGTGGGAATTGAAATTCCCAATAACGAACGCGAAACCGTATGGCTTAAGGATGTTATCGCCGATGAAAAATTCCAGAAAAGCGATTCGAAACTCACTTTTGCCCTGGGGAAGGATATTGAAGGAATCCCTTATGTTGCCGACCTGACCAAAATGCCGCACCTGCTTGTGGCCGGAGCCACTGGTTCAGGGAAATCGGTTTCCATTAATTCGATGATCCTTTCCATTTTATACAAGGCCACACCTGAAGAAGTGCGGTTGATCATGGTGGATCCCAAGATGCTGGAACTTTCCATTTACGAAAACATTCCCCATCTTCTGCTTCCCGTGGTGACCGAGCCCAAAAAGGCCACGCTGGCGCTACGTTGGGCTGTGCGTGAAATGGAGGGCCGCTACAAAAAATTATCCGATGTCAATGCCCGGAATATCAAGGACTACAACCGTAAAATCGAAAAGAAAGACTTGATCAGCCGCCAAGCCCAAAGAATCAAGGAACTGGGCGATGAAAGTATTGCGGGGGAGGATAAAATTGAACATGAACACAAACTCCCTTACATCGTCATTATTATCGATGAACTGGCCGACCTGATGATGGTGGCCGGTCGCGATGTTGAAGAAGCCATCACACGTCTGGCCCAAATGGCGCGGGCTGCCGGCATCCATCTCATTTTGGCCACACAGCGCCCTTCGGTGGATGTGATCACGGGAATCATCAAGGCCAATTTCCCTTCGCGTATTGCCTTTAAGGTTTCATCCAAACATGATGCACGTACCATCATGGACACCATGGGGGCTGAGCGTTTGCTTGGCCATGGGGACATGCTGTTTTTGCCGCCCGGCACTTCCCGGATGCTGCGTGTGCATGGGGCCTACATCACTGATGAAGAAGTCACGCGCATTGTTGACTATTTAAGGAAACAGGCAAAACCCGTTTATGATGAAACCATTTTAAAACCTGTGGAACCCGAAGGGGGCCTTGATATTGAAGGGGAAGAAGGAGCCGATGAATTGTACGACCAAGCCGTGGCCATTGTGACTGAAACACGCCAGGCCTCCATTTCAATGGTTCAACGAAAACTCCGCGTGGGCTATAACCGTGCCGCCCGTATGATTGAACGCATGGAAACCGAAGGTATCGTCAGCACCGCCACCGGCGCCGGCCACCGCCAGGTGCTTGTTTCGGCGATGGGGGGTGGGGAGTAAAAAGACTTGCGCATTTATACTTATAAAAAATACAATAAATTCATATAATTAGTTTTAAAATACTATTTTATGTTTGATTAAGCATATAAATGCGCTAAGCTCTTAACCATGGAATTAAACCCTATTACAAAAACAGAATTTGGTGCTGAAAAAACAAGAGAAATATTGGCGCAGACCTTTTTTAATCTCACCCAAAAGTGGCAGTTAAAGAGGGAAGAGGAAGCCCAATTGTTGGGATGGAACTACAAGGAAAAAAGAACGAAGTTAGAGAGTATGCGTAAAGGAGCCACGGTTTTGGATAACGATCGTGACAAGTTAGAGCGGATCATCGATTTGATCAATATCCACAAATCTCTTCGAATTCTTTTTCCCAACAACCTGAGCGCGGTTTATGAATGGGTCAAAGTAAAACGGGAACGTTTTGGAGGGTATTCGGCTCTTGATGTCATGCTTGAAGACGGCAAAGAAGGTATCCACGCCATACGCTGCTATTTGGATCATGAAAGAACCCGTTAAACTTATCCATTATGAAGGAAATGTTTTCCGCAACATTGCCTCTTTGAGTCCAAGCCAAGAACTCACCGATGATATTGCGCCATCCCATGAAGCCCAAGAGATTTTAAAAAAGTTCTACTATCATGATTCTTCGGTGCCGATCATGCAATCTCCTGCAGAAAGGGTTCTTAAAAGATCCATTGACGAGTTCATTGGTGAGGAAATCTCAAAAAAATTTAAGCCCGAAAATTGGTATTCCTCCCGTTTTTCAGATGGCACGTGGGCCGTGCTCTACACTGCTGAATCCGAAGTGACGGCCTTAAAAGAGGCACTGTATCACGCTGTTCATTATTTTTATAAGGAAGAGTTGGAGGGAAAAAAGGTTTTACCGATCACCCGTCGGGTGATCGGCCTTAAAGTGCAATCCAAATACTGTGGGGACTTAACTCGCAATAAGAATCTTGATCGGAGCCTTCTTACTTCAAAGGACTCATCGGGGTATTCTTATTGTCAAAAACTCGCCAAGGATTTTCAGGCCCATAAAGCCCATATCTTAAAAGCACCATCGGCCCGCGATAAGGATGGCATTTGCATCCCCATTTTTAATCGGGAAGCCATTCAAAAAGATTTTGGTCATCTTAAGTATGTAAAATGTGAACTCACCAAGGAATATGTGAAGGTGTTTTCAGAACAGGAAACCTATAGGCTGGATTAATTAAGCACTCCGCTTATAAGTCAATTCTAGGCCCAGGATGCAATTCCCATGGTTTAAGACGGTGGGCCGTGCATCTATTTGTTGCATCTGAAAGTTTGGGAACACCATCGCCACTGATATGCACAGCGGGTTGATGATCTATGGTGCACATAAGGCTATTGGGACTATCTTTAAGGCATTCCAAATCAGAAGATTTGTAAACCTCGGGAAAGTTTTGGAGAGAGACCGGATCGGTGCAGGCATTGCGAACAAATTTTAAGAGATCATCGGCTTTCTGGAACATCCGCACGGCGAAATTTTTATCCAACGGTCCAATGGATCCATCCATCATTTTGAATTCTTGATTTGTGGGATCCCGGCCGAGAGTGAGGAAGGAACATGTACTAACAGTGCAATCTTTAGGCCCGCTACCTGTTGTTGAAACCACCGAAACAAAAACGGCTTGTCCCTCTTTATTTACACCAATGTCTTGAATGTAATCATATACAGGAGGTGCCGGGGAGGCAGATGGAGGTGGGGGGGTGTGTTGAGAAGGGGATGGATGGATGGGGCTTGGTTTACTCATGATTATTTCCTTTTAATGCGGATGACGAAGGCCTCAAAGGGGTTATCCCCTTTTTCATTGGCGAAAGCGCCTTCGGTGATGCTTATTTCATATTGGCCATCTTTTTTTAAGCCTGTTTGATCAAGTAGTTGATTAATGTCGTCTTTGGTAAAAAAGTGTTTTGTCTGAACCTCAGACCCAAATTTCAAGGAAAGAGTTGTTCCCTTCAGACTGGCACCTTCTCTTTGGGATACTTCGGTGTATCCTGCCCCGGAAGCCTTATCGACTACAATATAAAGTTCTCCTTTTGGAAGAAGGGCCGCCGAGGTTTTCTTAAAAAAACCGGCCCATTGTTGGGGAGGAAGGTATTCCAAAAGATTGATGGCGGTGATGAATGAATACGTGTTCGGTGAATAAGAATAAGCGCTAGCATCTCCACGGATGGCTTGAATGGGAACTAAATTTGGCACTTTTCCATGAAGGCCTGCCACGCGCTGGGTGGCCACGTAAGAAAAGTCGAGAGCATCCACCCTGGTGAACAAGGCAGATCCGTCGGGTAATTTTTTTGAGGCCAAGGCCAGGGCTTCCGGGCCTTCCCCAGAACCTATCGAGAGTGCGGGCCCCGCGGGAATATTATTTACGAGTTTAAAAATGGTTTCCAATTCGGGGGGCGGGTTTGTGAAACTTAGCGAGCCGTTACTGGCATAACCTATTTCCTCAATGCGTTGGGCCTTTGATAAGGCCGCCATGGAGGGAACAGCTGACGCTGTCTCCAACGTTTTTACATTGCTGTTAGGGGAATGAGGAGCCCGAATTTTTTCGGGTGTCAGGCCAAGGCTGATGACATTGGGATCAGTCTGAAGATCTTTATACCCCTGCTCGGTTGTTGTCTTGTCAGATGAAATTAACTGCCCTTTGTTTGTTAAAAAATAATAGATTAAAATTTGTAACTGATAATTACGGATATAACTTTGTGCCAGGCGCGTTCCTAAAGGTGTTGATAAGGGGGTTGCGATTAGGCCCTTTTTTTCGGCAGCGTAGACCATGTAGTTAAACATAAGGGGGGATTTCTGAATCGGGTTTTTGAAATAAAAATGCCCTTTATAAAAATTAAATTTTGTAAGCCCCTCTGCTTCGTAGTTTGATAAATCATTGGGGAAATAGACGGTTTCAGTTGCGTTCCAGTGAACACGATCTTGGGGAACACCAAATTTTGCTAATATTTCACGCGCCTCTTTTTCGGATATTGGTTTATCTTTGGCAGGAATGGCACTGGCCAATTTTAGCCCTTCGCTCTCCACATACTGCCACGCTTCTATTTCCGCCTGGGTCCACAATAGATCCTCGGCGGTGGGACGTGGTAGACGTAATCCGCCGGCATCTATCCTAGGCAATAACTTGGCAGACAAGTTTTTTACAGCATCCCCTTTTACGCTTAGAACATAGGGTAAGGTTAATTGTTCCACAGTGTAGACAAGAGCAGGGGGTAGAGCTTTAAGCTGACGTGTTAATAAAAGGAGATCCGTGAGTCTTTGTCTTGCGAGTTCGGTGGCCCCTAGGGAGAAGAGGGTTTGAACATCCTGAAGCTGGCCCTGAAAGAACCATTCAAAATAAGGCTGCTCACTGCGTAAGTAGGACGATAGTGCAGCCGTTTGACTCATTTTTACGCGGTCTTCATTGACAGCTTTATTTACTTTTTTAAAAAAAGGAGTTGACGTAAAGGCTTTCAAATCAGCCAAGATCAAATGCACCCGGTTGGAAAGCCTCTGAAAATCAGCCTGGTCCTGGGGAGAAAGGCCTATGGGGGGCCGTGCTGTAATTGAAGTTGGGGCTTTTGACTCCTTGGCCTTAACGGGAGGGGCAGCCATGACAACCCCCACCATCCCTGGAGAAATTACAACTTCAGGCACGGCTGATATCAATTGCGGTAATGCAGGGAGACATTTTTCAAAAGTGTTAAAGTAAACCATAGATACCCATTATTTTCGGTAGAAATGAAGAGATGTTGCTAAAAAATCAGCTTTTTTTCTAACATTGAGCAGTCCCAAATATCGGCTTGACTATGCTTACCGGGTAAGCATATCATCCGGTTATGGCTCACCTTTCCAAACAAGTCAAAGACCGTTTTCAGCAATGGGGAAAGCAAGGGGGGAAGGCGCGGGCGGCGCGTTTGTCGGCTAAGCATCGGTTGGCCATTGCAGCCAAAGCAGCCCAGGCTCGATGGGGAAAATCGGCATCCACTCTTTCGGTTCATACCAGCACCCGCCTCTCTCAATCCGGGTGGGATGATCCCGTCTATCTCGAAGAAATTCTTTCGGAAGGTTCACTTGCGGCATGGGGGGAGCTTTATCAAAAAGTTTCGGAGCATCCCTTTGGCCCTTCGGCAGAAGCGTTGGAGAAGGTTTTGGGCTCGACAGAAATTTACGGGGTTGTTTCCCTGTGGAAGGGGCTTTTAATCCGTGCACGAGGGCTGCCCCCATGAGTAAAAAAGGAAAAACCACTCAAAAAATAGACGATCTTCCCGAATGGGAAAAGCTTCTCTCCGTTCAAATGGTGTTTCAGTCCCATTTCCCCGAATGCATTCTTGTGGGGGGGACCGCGGCATCCCTCCATGCTGGCCATCGCATTTCTTTGGATGCTGACCATGTATTTACGGATTTAAAAAAACGATTTCAAAATATTTTGAAAGAAGTGGAAAAAGAAGCGGGCTGGCGCACGAAAAGATTGGAGCCGCCGGTTCTTATTTTGGGGCATTTTCAGGGGGTTCGAACCGGGTTAAGACAACTTATTCGTAAGGCTCCTTTAGAAACAACGATTGTTCGGGGTTTGAAAATTCCCACCCTCGAGGAAATGCTTCGGATTAAAGCCTATCTGGTTGTGCGGCGCAACACGACAAGGGATTTTATTGATTTTGTGGCTCTCTTTGATCGGCTGGGGGTTTCAAAAGCTCTTGAAGCCCTTGATTCGTTGGATCGCCTCTATCCCCAACGGGAAGATAATTCGATCAGCCAACAACTGGCCATTCAGCTAGCCGAACCCAAACCCTGGGATCTTTTGCAGACGGATTTAAGCCGCTATAAAGCGCTTCAATCTCCCTATACTCATTGGAAAGAAGTGGTTCGGCGCGCCTATGCGGCAGGGCAGAAGATTATTACCAATCGTTTTATCACCTAAGTCCCGACATTCTTGCCCCAAAAGTTCCCGTGATGTTTTGTGGATTAAGGGGGGCCAACACTTCCTGCGCTATCTGGGCGTAGATTCCTGCCGCCCCCACAATGGTATATCGCAGTTCGGCAAGAATTTGGGGAGGGACGAATTGACTGTGAAAGGCATCATAACCGGCTTGTCCACCTGTAAAGACGCTTATATGCCCATCGGCATCGGGGGCGATATCCAAACCAACTTGGGCAAATCCGGGAGTGCGGAAACGTTCAAAATCCTCAATACGGATTTGAGGAAGAAGAGCGGCAATCCCTGCCAGATTTGGCAAAAGGGCGAGGGTGGCACTTAATTCTCCGCCGGCGATGAGGGTGCCGTGGGTGTCCATACCCGATGTTCCTCCCAGTGCCAATTTTGTATGGGGATAAAGATTTTCTTCTTCAAGAGGAGGGCGGGAATCCCCTTGATCAAGAATATTTTTAATATCGTTTACCCAATGTTTTGATGACTCCTTCCCGGCGATAAAACAATGATCGGCTCCCTTTAGAACATGCACATTTCTAAAGCGTTTCCACATCTCTGGATTGGCAAGAGGGATTAAACGGTCGTTGGCGGCAAAGACTAGTTTAAGTTTAGGGTCCTTTTTCACAGATTCCAGAAGAGGTTCTTGGTCAATAGCCATGACAACTTCCATCTGATTAAAAAATCCAACGGGAAATTCTTCGCGCCCCACAATTTTGTCCAACCATTCTGCTTCTTCTTCGGGGTGATTATTGAAGAGGAAGTGGGGAAGCAGGGTGGGCTTTATTTTCCCAAGAACCATGGGTTCTATTCCGGAAGCAGCGGCAAAGGTGGGATGTAAAAATAATCCCGCCTTATATTCTCTTTCAGCGGGGCTAGGGGTGACTAAAACCCATTGTTCCACCTTGCGGTCCAAAAGTTTCTGATGATGGTAGAGGTGGCGAAGGGGAATTGTCCCCAAGCTGTGCCCCATCAGGGCTACCGAAGAGTCAGCGGGAATGAGTTCGTGGACGGTTTTACAAACGGCTTCCACCATAAGTTGGTGAGTAACAGACTCTCCGTGTTTAAGCCCGCTTTCTCCCATGCCCGGCAGGCTGACTACATGGATGGTACGTCCCTGGGCCTTGGCCAATTCTGTTAAAAAAGGAAGATAGACGGCGGCCTTGTGCAAAAGGCCTCCAAAAAACACAAGGGGTGGGTTGGAAATATTTTGTGGTTGGATTGTGGTGGCCCCTATTTGTGTCCCGCGCGAAATTTCAAAAGTGTGAAAGGAAAGTGTCACGCCATTTGGATCCATTGTGGGTAAGTTAAGGGCCTCGCGCAATCTGTGAGAGGCCAGATAATCGTTTTGGTTGAGATAGGGATCCCGCACATTTTGACCTTGCTCTACTTGGATAAGAAGCTTGAACAAATCGGCCTGGGTTAGTTCATGGGCTTGGGGGTCGAACTGGGTCGCAATATTTTGTATTTCGGGATCAGCAATATCTGAAACATCCATGGCATGGGGCCAATTGTTTTCGTCCATCAACTTGATGGTTCTTTCAACGGCTGCCAGTGTTGGATTGGGGATTTTGATGTTTGTCATAAGATACAAAGACCCGTTCTACCCAGTAGGGCTGAAGTACCAATCCGTTTCTGAAATAAAAGGGACTTCTAATTCCAGGTCATCGAAGGGATGCCAGCCGAAATCGATAACCGGCGAATAATTGTTTGGATTGTCCGGTGTGCTAGGTCTGTCTTCGGCCATGCGTTTCATTTCATCGGCTAGATCACCCACTTTTTTCATGGCCATGGTTACAAGGCTTGGGGAACTTCCCTTTGGTATTAAGATAGCCGGGGTGAGTGTGGTGGAAAGAGAGATTTGTTTTGCCACATAATCTGCAGGTACAGGTGTGCCGGGAGCCAGAGCAATGGTAAGCTTTTGTCCATCGGGTGCCATTTTTTCATAAATGCACCATCGTTCGACATCGGCTATTTTGGAAAGGCTGGCTACTTTGCTGATGCTTTCAAGTTGATCGTACAAAATCCCATGAGCTTCTCCAATGGCAGAAATGAAATTTAGCATTTCATCGGTGGAAATATCCTTCCCCTGATAGAAAACCTGGTAATGGCCACCTTCTTCTTTAAGGCAATAACCGCGTCCTTGGTAAATGCCACCGGGAAGCGGGGGCACTTTACTTGTCATGCCATGTCTTACTTTAAAGAAAATCCTTTCGAAATGGGTGCAAATATAATTTGAAATGATTCCGATTTCTTTTGAAGAAAGCTTTTCCCCGTTGGTCCTTGTGGCTTTCATGGCGATAAAAATCTCATCGCCCCCTTGGGTTCCCAAAATAACTTCCACTCCGTTGGCCTGATAACCTTCGGCCAAAATATCCATGGTGAGCCGATGCATGGTGTCACCCGGATCTGCGGGGTTATTCATGTTGTGGCCGTAATAATCGCGATATTCCGCCATTTGGATGTAAAAATCATCATCGCCAAAAAGGCGTGTGGCCGCATTGGCAAAAACATTGATGCGATAAATGCCCGGGAAACGTTCTTGTTCAAGGGAGCGTTGATAAATCACATCAAGTAAAGCATCTGCATTCACTTGCATGGGTTGACCTTCGGTATCCAAAATTTTCAAATGAGGGTTTGCCAAATACTGATGAGCTTTCGCCGCCAGTGCCTGAGTTTGGGGATTCTCAGAATCCAACAAAGCCAAAAGACGCGAAACAGGGTCTAGTGCTTCATTAGCCACTACAATGAGTCTTTTCCCATCGTGATTGGGACGGGGAAGGCGCCCTTGGTGGATATCTTCAGGGGTAAGTGTTGGGCGGCCTATTTCAGCGGGGGTTGGGAGTGCCTCAATGGGAGTAAGCCCGTGTGGATCCAGTTTTTCGGAAATGGGTTGCTCTGTATTTGCCGCAATGACCTTGGGTGTGGCCAGCAAGGGGCGCATGCTTAAGGGAGTTTCGGGTGTGACCACAAGTTCCACCGGAATGCGCCCGGAGTCTTTGGATTTTTTTTCGCTTTCAGCCAAAATTGCCAAAAATTTGATCATTTCAACTTCGGCTTCCCCATGGTTTGCATCCAGGGGTATATTATAAGCAGCATGTCCGGCAGTCAGGCCAAGACTCTCTGATCCTCCTGCAACAAGTTCCGCCCACCCTGTAAGCTGATGGGTGCTTAACCCATCCCTGCCCATGAGTTTGGCAATGTCCAAGCGGAGATTGTTTGTGTCTGTGGGTGAAAGGGCCTGGTCTTGACCTACAAATCCAAGTACGGACAAAATAACATCCCGATGAAAATCTTCCATTTCATCAGCCTTCACCCCATACACAGCGGTGTTGGTTCCCCAAATACCCAAAAGTTTGCCCCCTCTTTTTTTAGCTTCAATGCCGGCAAAATTATAAATAAGCAGTTTCACTACCGTGCCCAAATCATAAGAGGTGTCTATTTTATTGATGTTGCCCAGGTTAAATCCAAGCATGATGCCTTCAAAGAGAACGCTCGTTCGATCTTCAACGGGAGTTTGTCTTTGCATGTAGTAAAAAATATCGAGAGCGCGCTCAAGGGTACTGTATTCATTAACCCCACCACGTGTGTAGGCAAAGTGAATGGCTTGGGCAGTAGCTTCGAAAGTTTTTAAGGCGGCTTGGACACGTTCTAGTTGGGCCCGGGTGTATTGGGGGGGACGGGTGTGGGTCGCTAAATCTTCCAAAATTCTTAAAGATTGAAAAAGAGCTTCGCGGCCTTGAAGATAATTTGCGTGATGGGTGTCTTTTTCCTTTTTCGGTTTGGCCCGCAGGGTAAACGGGGGGGCATCAGGGTAGATTTCAGTTGTCAGACCCTCAAGAGGATAAAAATGGCTTGGAAGAATAAAGTTTGCGGCTGCCTGAGTTTGGGGTTTTATTTGAGCAGGAATAAATGCGGGAGTTGGTCTTGGAGAGTGAAAGTGCCCCACGGACCCTGTTTGGAATCTAGGAAGTGCCCCTCCCAAAAATGGATTGGTGGCCTTCATCCCCAATCCCCCACCAAATTTTAAAAATACACCCATAAATTTTGTTTTTCGAAACGAGTTGAAAGTCCAATGAATGGGTCGACTTGCCCGTTTTTGCCTTCTTCATTTTCAAATAAAAATGACATCCATCATTGAATCGTCAACTTTTATTAATAACTCTCTTTCGGCAAAGGGGTAAAAAAGTTGCGTCTTTTTAAATACTTAAAAAATAAGTGGTTTTTACAGCAACCTTAATTGTAAGGGCGGTTGGAAGAGTTTTTAGACAAATTTGTCTAATATGTAATAGACAAATTTGTCTTATAAATATAATATATTGAAATGTTTGATGAATATTCTAACCATAACCTATTTTTAAAAGGGATGGATCTGTTTTTAAAACATGATCCCCACTTAAGTCCCTTAAGCGAAACCCCCTTGGTTCATCCCATGGATTGGTGGCGAAAAATCGATTGGCAAGCTCCGGGCATTTATCTTTTAACGGGAGGGCGCCAAATCGGCAAAACAACCTCCACCAAACTTCTCCTAAAAGAGCTTCTCGTCACAAAACGATTTCCTCCCCAATCCATTTATTACCTTCCTTGCGATCAAATCGACACGCACATTCAACTGGGTCAAAAACTTCGACTGCTTCTGAAAGAAATTTCCCGACACTCCCCTCTTTTTCTTCTTGTTCTCGATGAAGTCACCTTCGTCAAAGATTGGGACCGGGCCATCAAAGCTCTTGCCGACGAAGGTTGGTTTCGCCGGGGCTTTTGCATCATCACCGGATCGGACAATGTCATCCTTAAGGAAGCCGCAAGCCGTTTTCCCGGCAGGAGGGGGGAAGCTTCCCAAACGGATTTTCATCTTCACCCCCTCACCTTCTTTGACTATGTCCGGTTAATCGACCCGAACTTAATCCTTACGGAACATCCTGATCCCTCCCAACTCCTTTCACTCCTCAAAGATTATTTCCAATGCGGGGGGCACCTCAAAACCATCAATGACTTCCATAAAAATGGAAGTATCAAAGAGGCCACTTACATCACTTACGAACAATGGATCCAGGGGGACATGGAAAGAAGGGGCAAATCACTCTCCATTCTTTTGGGTGTTTTAAAGACGGTCCGGGAAACCTTGGGCTCCCAGGTCACATACTCCTCGCTGGCCCAAAGGATGGGGGAAATCAGCAAGGAAACCTTCATTGACTATTGCAATCTTTTGGAACGGATGGATGTCTTGTTCACCCTCCAAGCTTTTGATCAGAATAAAAAGATCGGCTTTCCTAAAAAAGCCCGCAAGATCCATTTTTGGGATCCCTTCATTATGAACACCGTCGAACGCTGGCTCCACAGGGAGGGACTTTGGAACCACACAATCGAGAACGAACCGATCAAGGCGGAATCAGTTGTGGCTGGTGCTTTCAAGCTAAAAGGCCCCACTTATTATTGGAAGGGAAAAGGAGAAATCGATGTGATCGCCGTGCAGCCCAAGCAAACCCTTGCCATCGAAGTCAAATGGACGAAGCAACTGAAATCGTGGGACCTCTCCGAATTAAAAAAGCACCCCAACTCCATTATCCTCACTCAAAACCAGGAAGGAGCCAACGATGGCATTCCCATTTTGCCGATGCCACAATTTTTGATCAAGGGTATCAACCCCAGAAGCCCTGGAAGATTCTCCTAAGGCGGAGGGTTTTGACCCGGCAAGACGCGCATCCTGCGCCAACGAGCGTAGGGGATTAAAACAAACCCATGAGGTTATGTTCTGACAATTACGCATACATCTTTTCGATCAAACTTTTAAACTTCTGCGCGACGAGTTTCTTTTTTAATTTTAAGGTGGGGGTGAGAACTTCGTGATCTTTTGCCAAGTCGTAGGGCACCAGTTCAAATTTTTTGATTTGCTCAAAATTAGAAAGTTCCGCATTGATGGCATGCACAATATCCATATATGGCTTGCGGATATTTTCATTTTCACACAAATTTTCCAGCACTTCCCCTTTTAAATCCTCTTTTTTGGCCAGTGATTTTATTTTTTCGATGGCGGGGAAAATAAGGCAGGCGATATATTTTTCATTATTTCCCACAAGCATGGCCTGAGCCACCAAGGGGGAAAGGGCCATTTTTTGTTCAATGGGAAGGGGCGCCACTTTTTTACCCGTATTTAAGACAATCAGTTCCTTGATGCGATCGGTAATTTTCAGATAATTGCCGTCATCAAAACAACCCACATCCCCGGTGTGGAACCAGCCATTTTCATCAATAGCCTCACGGGTTTCCTTGGGCTTGTTGAAATAGCCCGCCATCACACTGGGGCCCTTGACCAGAATTTCACCTTCCTCTGAAAATTTGATCTGGATATTGGGTAAAAGTTTTCCCACGGTTCCGGGCCGGTATTTTGATTCGTAATTAAAGGCGATCACCGGGCTGGTTTCCGTAAGCCCATAACCTTCATAAACCATGATGTGGAATTTTTTAAAAAACTCGGCAATCTTGGGCGAAAGGGCGGCGCCTCCGGCAATGAACATGCGTAATTTTCCCCCGAAACGGGCCTGCACTTTTCGGTAAACCAAAAAATGGGCCAACCAATGCTGGAGGGTCAGCCATGGCTTTTCCCAAAAACTGAAAGACTCATCCCATCTATCTTCTGGACGATGGCGAAACCGCCGGTCAGCTTCCCCACTCTTGTTTTTTTTGTCAAGATAGGCCCACACTTTGTCACTCACCTTAAAAGACCAGTTCAAGATGGTTTTTTGAACAAGACCCAGGCTTGCAAAATTTTCATTCATCTTTTCGTAAAGTTTTTCCAAAATGCGCGGGACGACGCAGCATACCGTGGGTTTAATTTCGCCAAAATCCTTTTCCATGGTTTGAATGCTTTCGGCATAACCAATGCTGGCGCCGCATAGAAGGGGCATGTAATAGCCCCCCGTGCGTTCAAAAACATGGGAAAGCGGCAATACCGAAAGAAACCGGTCCCGGTAATTGTATTTGGTGATCGAGAGCATGGCATAGGCATTGGAAAGAAAATTCCGGTGTGTCAGCATGACCCCCTTGGGATTGCCCGTGGTTCCGCTGGTGTAAACAAGGCTCGCCAGATGGTCGCGCTTGATGTCGTTTACACGGTTGTCTATTTCGTGATCGGCAATGGCACTTTCAAAGCCGTTTTCCAGAAACTGTTTGAAGCTGACAATTTTGGAATCGAAAGTGATGTCCCCTGGTTGATGAACGATTATTTTTTGTAAATGGGGGAGTTCTTTTTCAATGGCCAAGATTTTTTCCAGCTGACGATCGTCTTCGATCACAATCATCTTGGCCTGTGAATCATTTAAAATGTACTTGATCGCTTCAGGAACCAGGGTGTGATAAATGGGGACCGTAATGCCGCCGGCAAACTGCGTTCCCAAATCGGCGTAAACCCAGGCCGGGGAATTGCCCAACAAAAGGGCGATTGTCGATTGTGGGGGAATTTTGTCTTCGATAACTGATTTTGCAAAAGCCCGGGCGTGATTAACCATTTCAAGGTAGGAAATCGGAACATAACGGCCATCCACTTTTTCCTGAAGCGCTGTTTTTTGGCCATACTGTTTTAGAACGCGCGTCAGTATTTTTGGAATGGAAATTTGCTGGTCCAAATCCAGAGCCAAATCCGACTGAAAATAATAAAGAAGCGATTCTTTCCAATCTTCATGATTTTTTTGGGGACGTGCGGCTGGAGGCATTCAAATTTACTGCTATACTCCGGAGCAAGAATCAAGGGTTTCTTGGGTCATCCAATCCTTAAAGTGCCCCAGACCATGGCGTAGAGAGGTGGGTTCCGTCAAAAACGAAATCACAAAATAAAGCCCCTTGTTTAAATCGTAAAAATAACCCGGGTGAATAAAAACGCCCTTTTCCTTCATAAAGCTAATGACACAATGCTCTTGGGCATCTTCCCATGAAGAAAGGCCAAAAGGGATGTGCGGGGTCTTTATTTTGAAACTGAGATAAAACCCGCCTTGCGGAGGGATCAAATCAATGGATGGATGGTTTAAAAGATCTAAAGCGAGGGCCAGCCTGTTTTTGACTTCCTGATGATAAGAAGCGACAAAGAGTTCCGATTTTTTCAGCAGCAAGGGCAGGGCTTTTTGAATCCCGGTATGGCAGCTTAAAAATGTGTCGGCCATGGTTTCAAGGGCATCGAGGACTTGGATTACTTTTTCAGAATGCCCTGTCGCAAGAATCCACGAAAGTTTCATCGATGGCAGCGCCAGCATTTTAGAGAGCCCATTTAAGGTAAAACACAGGGCAGGCTCCGCCAAAAAAGCAGGACGGGGGAAAGTGTTTTGGCCAAAATAAAATTCGGAAAATACCTCATCACAAATAAGGGCCACACCATGTTCATTGGCCAAGGCCACAATTTTATCAATCTGGTTTCCCTCAATAACTGCTCCTGTAGGGTTATTGGGAGAAACAAGGATGAGGGCTTTTGTCTGCGGCGTTATTTTTTTCCTTAAAGCTTCCAGATCAATGCTCCAATTGTCCGTTTCATCCAGGGGATAAAAATCCAGGCATACATGGGCCATGGCGGCAATGGATTCAAAGAGTGGATAAGAAGGTGTGGGTGCCAGGATGGTTTGGCCAGGTTGGGCCAGGAGTGAAAAAAGATAAAAGAAAGACTCACTGCTGCCTGAGGTAAGAATAATATGTTCAGGGTTAGCCAGATGATGATGTCTTTTGTAATACCTTGCGATAGCTTCCCTTGCTTCCAAGGAGCCCTTTGGATGGGGGTTGTAATCAAGTTTATCAAGATAGGGGAGATAAGCTTCTTTGAAAAGTTTCGGGGGAAACAAAATTCCGTGCTCTGCTGGATTCCCTGAAAAAAGTTTAAGAACGTTTTTTTGTTTGGCTAAAAGCTCGCGGTAGGTTTTTTCAATGGCGTTAACCGATGACACGAAAATCAATGCAGATTGCCAACACTGATGCGTGCATTGGCATTTTGGGCTTCCCCAGCCATGGCATGGGTTGAAAGCGGTGGAAGAAGGGCGGCCAAAATAAAATCGATCATTCCAGAAAGGTTTTGTTCAAACTCAAATGGTTCACGCGTCAGCCAGTGGAAAACGGCCTCTTTGACCGAACCGATAATGCTACGAGCCGCTGATTTCGCATTGACAAACCGGAACTCCCCCGAACGCACCCGGGCTTGAATGGTGCTTTCGATGACCTGGGTTGTCTGATCTAAAAACAAACTAATTTTTGCCTGACAATCAGCTTCAAGCGTATGCACCTGTTTAAAAATAAGCTCTGCTAAAAGGCGATTTTTGGTCAAGGTTGAAATAATCCCCGTGAGTTGTTGCCGTAAATTATTTGCTGGATCTATTTCGTTTAAAAAAACGTCGGCGGAAATTTTGGTGAACTCGCTATTTATTTGCGTGAAGAATCCGTCGAGCAATGCATGGAACAAATCTTGTTTGCTTTTGAAATAAAGATAAAAAGTTCCACGGGCGACCTGGGCTTCGTCGATGATATCAGCCACGCACGTAGCCGCATAGCCTTGGCGCGCTAAAACTTTAAGTGCAGAAATAAGGATGAGTTCTTCCCTCTTGCGGCGATTCATTTTTTAGGGGCTCGCGTCGCCCCCTCCAGTGGCACAGCCACTAGAGCCTCCCCCTCACCGGCCCTGTGGGCCTAGGGTGGGAGATTTCCTGACGGGGTTTTTTACCACGTACAGATTGCACGAGCGAGCTACATTTAACAAGTTTTCTAGGAAGCCTAAAAAAAAATGTCAATAGCATAAGAGTGATTTTTGAAAAAAAATGAAGAAATTTTTCTTGCAACCAAAAAGAAAAATTGCTGGGCCTCTTTTAGAATTAAACAAAGAAATACTTGGAAAGGGGGCCGGCTTGCATTAAACTTAACTTCTTTGAATCATACCCATTTTTTGGAGGGATTATGCGCTTTACCGTTGAAACACGCGATTTCCAGACTCTTAAAACCCATCTTTTGGTGCTTAATATGCACGATGGTGAGGTAGATACCCACTCATTTTTAGGCAAGCTCGATAAAAAAACAGGCGGGTTTATCAAGCAAGTTTTAAAACAGGAAAAATTTGAAGGTAAAGCAGGTCAAACCAAGCTTATCAATACCTGGAAAAAACTGTCGGCGGATTATGTCTTGATTGTGGGTCTGGGCGAAAAGAAAAATTTTAATCTTGAAATAGTTCGCAAAGCCTCCGCAAGTGCCTATCAGACAGCTTTACAAATCAGGGCCTCAAAGATTGTCACTGCCGCGCATGGGGGGCATTTGGGCGTTTTCTCCAAAGGGGAATGTGTGCAAGCCGTGGTAGAAGGCATGGGGCTTGCCGCCTATCAGTTTAGTCGATACAAAAAATTACCCAAGGATTCGCCCACGGTGGAAGAGGTGGCGCTTTTGTGTCCCGACCCTAAAAAAGTCGCTGAGGTAAAAAGGGGATTGGAACGTGGAGAGCTTGTGGCCCAAGGAGCTCGTTTAGCGCGGGATCTTATCAATACGCCCGCTGCAGACATGGCCCCGTTTGATCTGGCCAAAATGGCGCAAGGCTTAAAGGGCATCAAGACTGTTGTTTACAAAGAACCCCAAATTCGTGCGATGAAAATGGGAGCCTATTTGGGTGTGGCCCAGGGGAGCATCCATCCCCCGGCTTTTATTGAAATGCACTACAAGCCCACCGGCAGTGCCAAGAAAAAAGTGGTGATTATTGGCAAGGGCGTTACCTTTGATTCGGGAGGCCTTTCTTTAAAACCCCCAAAATCCATGGAAACCATGAAGGACGATATGTCGGGGGCCGCCGCGGTGATAGGGCTTATGTCTGTGATTGCCCAACTAAAGCCCAAGGTTGAAGTATGGGGGCTTGTGGCTGCCGCTGAAAACATGCCGGATGCCAAATCCCAAAGGCCGGGCGATGTGGTGACAGCTTCCAACGGCAAAACGATTGAAGTGTTAAATACCGATGCCGAAGGGCGGCTTACCTTAGCCGATGCCCTTGTCTATGCCCAAAAGAAAAACCCGCACTACACCATTGACCTGGCCACCTTGACAGGAGCGTGTTTGGTGGCGCTGGGAGATCGCATTTCAGCCATCATGGGTAATGACAAAAAATTGGTGGATACCCTGATATCTTGCGGCCTTAAAACCGGGGAAAAATTGTGGGAACTTCCCTTGGCCGACGAATACAAAAACGATCTTAAATCCCCCATTGCCGACCTTAAAAATATCGGTGGCCCATACGGGGGGACCATCAACGGCGGTCTCTTTTTGCAGGAATTTGTTGGCTCCATGAAATGGGCCCACCTCGATATTGCCGGCCCATCCTGGACGGATGCCCCTCGCGAATACGAGAAAAAAGGCGGCACCGGTGTGATGGTGCGCACCTTGGCGGAGTTTTTGGAGAAATTATAGGCGTCTAATTCTACTTTTGGTGAAGCTTGCAAAATTTATTTTTTTTTGGGGGATTTGAGGAAATGGATTTTCTTATCTTACATTTGAAAAAGTGAAAAAGGAGATATGAAAAATTGGTTAAAAATAATGATGATGGCGGGAGTTATATTCCTGAATACTTGGGCAGTTCATGCGGCTAACCCATTTAGGCAGCAAAGAATAGAGGGCAGAAATCCAATAGACGTGCGTGTAAACCTGCCTGTCAGGGATGCAAAAACATGGAAAGCCCCCATCCCTTTGCAACAAAATGCCGCCTTGGTTAACCCCAATAATGTTTATTTTGCCGGTGCCGCATGTAATGATTCCGAATTCTGCCAGATTCTGCAGATCGACTGTATAACAAAGATCTTATATGTGACGACCTATCAAAATGGACAAGTGTCCAACCCTGTTCCGTTAAATCCACCTCATGAGGAATTCTATAATTCTATGGGGTGTTGGGATGACCCAGATTATTCCACAGAAATTTATGTCGATAAGCATCGAAATTCGATCATCGCTTGGACAAGCAAAACCATGCCCGCAGGGGCCAATAAGCCCCATGTGTTGATTTCCTTCAAACGCAGTAATGATGTGGCTTGGTCACCGCCCGTTGTCTTGAATGAGGGGGTTAATAATAACAGTGATGTTTTTCCGCACTATATTTTCATGCATAATTCGAAACCTCCCCTTTACACCCTTATTGTCTCTTCCGAGGACGTGGGCGTCTTTTCCATAAGGTGTTCATGGGACCAGTGTGATGCACCTATTCATATGGCAGATGAAACGGATTGGTTTAGTGCTGCTCTTAGTACTCGAGGGAATCTTGCCCTTAGCCTTACTCGTAACCTATATCTTTCAAATTCTTTGGGAGTTTGGGAAGCCGATCCATTGGATATCCAGGTCTTGGTGGATCCAAATAATGTTGGTGGTGGATTTGAGGGGCTCGAATATCATGACGAAGATACCTTATTAGGGATGGTTAAATCCCGTGCGAATAGAGCAAATAGAAATGAAACGGTTGCCACAGTGAGAATGGAAGAAGATGACCCTGTTAACAGCGCCCACTGGCTTACATCTTTAGTAGGAGAGGAAATTGAGTTTCAGATGGAGAATGCCCACAATGATTTAACATATAATTTGTATTTGATTAATACCCGAGACCCGATAAATAGGACTCTTTTTACTGACTCTTCTCTTTTTTTTAGAACGTACGACGGAGGGGATGATTGGACCAATCCACTTTTGGTAACTCAGCTTCAATCGGGCTCGGGCATTGCCCACATCTGGCGGATTGAATTATCGGCTAATCCCAATGAAAATGCCTTAATGGCATGGGGGGAATTGGCGACGGTCGGAGAAATTTATGCCAGCTTTTACTTCCCCAAGCAACGCAACCCTATCACTCCAAAGGTCAAAGTTATACGGGATGACAACCCAAGTAAGAGATTGGAATTTGCTCATCTCTTTGGAAATGGGAAAGCGATTGTTATTGCCAACACATTCATATTTGATGATCAGCAACCGGTGAACCCCATGCTCAATCATCGGGTACTTTTGGTGGAATATAAATGATGAATTATAGGAGAGGACTTCGGGAAGTTATAAAATTTGGGCAGTTCCAGTTTGAGAATCTAGGCAAAAAGTTCCGATGTGTCTGAGACGATCATGGGGGGATATTTCTTAAATATCTAAAAAATAAGAGGATAATTTATTGGTATTCTTTGTTTTTTTGGCATTGGGTTTGCTTATGATTTAGGCTACAAGGAGTTTTGTATGGAATCGACAGAATTAGCCCAGCTATTTGATGAGCAAACCCAAAATGTGTCCCATGATGTAGAAGAAGTCAGGAAACAAATCCATGAACATGCCCATCGTGTTTCAAAACATGCCTTAACCGGTTCAAGGCTGGCTTGTGGAGTTGATTTTTTAAAATCATCCCAAATTAATTTGGATCAAAAGCTCAATCAATTATCGGAAAAACTCGAAAAAATAAAATCACACCTTGCATCCTATCGCGCCTAAAATTATACTCGCGCCAAATTATATGTAATGTCATTCCCGAGCGTTTTTGTCGGGAATCCATGGATCCCCGATAAAAGCACTCGGGGATGACAGTGAGAATCAAGATCCTGAAAATTTCTCTTAATCTCTTAAAAAAATGGAAAAACGTAAATATCAACGTCTGGCCTTAAGGGCCCAACAAAGAGTTTTATCCCTTGTTGAACCCAAAAGAATCGACAAGAACATTGTCATTTCAAAAAATGTTTCGGCGGAAGGCTTTTGTTTTCGTTCGAACAGGCCCTATCAAAAAGAAGATCTGGTTTTGGTTTATTTGCAGGATCATTTTTTGGCCGATGTTGAATTGGAAATGCCGCGCATTCTCAAGTCGGGCAATTACGTGATGGCGCGGGTGATGTGGTCCAAGCCTGTTAGTTGCGAGCTGGATCCTTTTTATGAAATTGGTTGTGGTTTTATCAAAAAAGAAGAGAGCGATGTGGATAATATCAATCTTTTCACCCAGCTTATCAATCAGGATACCGTTGAGCGCATCGCTCTTTCTTAATTCACCTTCATTAATAGGGCATTTTGGAATTTTATGGTTTTTCCCCAAATCTTCATTCTAGGTGTTTTGGCCATCGTGCTTACGATGGCCGGGGGGATTGTTCCGCTTCTTTCGCGATGGGAACAGGGGCACTTGCATCGCTTTGTCAGTTTTAGTGCGGGGGTTCTGATTGCCACGGCTTTCCTCCATTTATTGCCCGATGCGCTGGAACGGGCCGAGCCCCGATCGGTCGGGTTGTACATTCTTCTTAGTTTTGTGGGCCTGTTTGTGCTTGAAAAATTTGTGATGGTCCACCCCTGCGAAGAAAGCCATTGCAACTATCACCACATGGGGGTGACTGCTTTTGCAGGCATGATGGTGCATACCCTCTTTGATGGCTTTGCCCTGGGAGCCGCCCTTGTTGTAAGCAACCACCTTGCGTGGCTGGTTTTTTTGGCCATTATGGCGCACAAGGTGGCTTCTAGTTTTTCGCTGGCCAGTATTTTGCGGCGGGCTGGATGGCGTCGCAGAAAAATTGTTCTTTTCCTTTTTCTTTTTGGAAGTGTGATTCCTTTTGGCGCCATTATTTCAATGGCTCTGCTTCAAGGGCACTCTCAAACGGGCAGTGGACTGGCCTTGTCACTGAGTTTGGGAACCTTTCTCTACATTGCCACCAGCGATTTTCTTCCTGAAGTGCATCGGGTGGGGGAACATCGCATTCAAAATCTTTTCGCCTTTCTTTTGGGTGTGGTTCTTATGAGCCTGGTCACTTTTTTTCTGCCACATTATTAATGAGTAGTGACAGGTCGCGACCTGTCACTACATGGCGTAAATGCCGAGTGATGGTTCGACTAAAGCTCACCATGTCCAATGAGAATATTGAAATGAAAAAAGCGACTAACAACGATTATGACGCACCTTGTCTAGATTAAAGCGTTGACGAGAGGGGGAATAATTTTGTAAATCTATCATTGCCTTTTTAGAGGGAGGCCCATTTATGAAAGAATCCCGTTTTTTGTCCCACCCGGAAAAGCGTAACCATCGAAGGTTGGATGTCGATCTTGATGTTAATTTAGTCATCGATGGAAAGCGCATTGACACCACAGCCACAAACATTAGCTGTGGAGGAATGTTTGTGCCCATTGGAGAAGGCGTTGTTTCCCATGACACGCAACCTCCCCAGGAAATTGAAATGATTGTTCATCTTCCCGACACCGAAAAACCGGTCCGGGTTTATGGCCATGTGGCGCGCTGCCAGTTTGGCACTTCTTATACGCCTGGCCAGGAAGGCGTGGCCATCAAGTTTAAAGGTTTATACGACGACAATATCCTGGCCATCGACCGTTTTATTAAAACCAATTTTCATTAAATGATCCTCACCCCCCTTACCATTCGTGAAAAAATCCAGCGTTTTCAGGGCTGGAAAATTTTGGATGGAAAACTCACCAAAGAATTTCGTTTTGCCAATTTCCCTACGGCTATTGTGTTTGTCAATAAGCTGGTTGACCCTGCAGAGGAAATGAACCATCATCCCGAAATTAGGGTGGCCTACGATCGTGTGGAAATAAAATTGTTTACCCACACCGAGGGGGGCCTTACCGAAAAAGATTTGAAGCTTTTGGAAGAAATTGAGGCGTTGGCATGAATACTCCCGCCATTGTAGCGCAGGTTTTGGATAAAATCCCCATACACTACTGGACGCGTCGTATTTTTGATCTTCCCATTTTATTAAAGTGGTCACGCATTCCCCGCGGGGCTTCCATTCTGGAAGTGGGTTGCAATAAGGGGGAAACGGCGCGTTATCTTTCGGCCAAACTTAAATGCCTAAATTATATAGCCATAGACATTGACCCCCAACGTGTGGCCCGCGCTGAGAGTGAAGCGGATAATCCCACCAATCTTATTTTTCAACGAGCTGATGTGTGCAAGCTTCCTTTTGAGGATGAAAGTTTTGATGCCGTCATCATGATCGATCTGTTGCATCACCTGGAAGACTGGCGCAAGGCCATCCGTGAAGTGCATCGGGTTTTGAAATATGGGGGTGTTTTGCTGATGCGCGATTATAGCATTGAAACCTTCACCATGCCGGGAATGGGTTTTGTATTGCAGCAGTTGTTTAATCATCCGTATCATCACATGTATGACCAGATTGAACTTTTAACCTATCTGCGCAAAAACGGTTTTGTGATGACCCACCAAAATGACATGCCCTGGCTCCTGATTTTTTCGGCGGTAAAAAAACTGGCAGGCAAGAAACACCATTGACCTTCCAAACGCCATCTACCCCACCTTAATCCTCCCCTTATCACCGCATAGCGGGATTCCGTTTGCGGAACAAAGGGGAGGAGATGAATTATGCACAGACTCTCCATTGGCATTATTGGGGCCGGAAGTTTTGGAACAGCCCTTGCTTCCATTTGGAGCCAAAAAGGGCATCGTGTAACTCTTTGGGCCAGGGATGTCCAAATTGTAAGTGGCATCAATACTTCCCAAAAAAATCCGTGTTATTTATCCAATCTCAATCTTAAAAATATTTTAGCGACAGAAGATTTATCCTCCGCCATGGAAGACAAGGACATTGTCGTGTTTACAATCCCGACCCAGTTTTTAAGGGCTGTTTTAAAAAAAGGATCGGCTTGTTCCATTCATGAAAAAACCCTTTTTGTGAACACATGCAAGGGAATTGAGCAGGAAACCTTGGTCACACCTTCTGTTATTTTTGAGGAAATTTTTGGGTTACATATCAAAAAACGTTTTGCCGTTTTATCAGGCCCCACTTTTTCCGAAGAACTGGTGGCGGGGCAACCGACAGGGGCTGTGATCGCTTCTTCCAATCCGGGCGTGGCTAAACAATTACAAGAAATTCTTTCGGCCCGTACTTTCCGGCTTTATACCGGGGATGATGTTTTGGGGACTGAATTGGGGGGCGCCCTTAAAAATGTGATGGCCATAGGAACAGGCATTGCCGAAGGGCTTGGGTTTGGTTTGAACACGCGTGCGGGTCTGATGACACGCTGCTTGGCCGAGATGACAAGGCTGGGAGTCAAAATGGGGGCCGATCCCTTGACTTTTTCGGGCTTGTCCGGTTTGGGGGATCTTATTTTAACTTGTACGGGGGATTTGTCGCGTAACAGAAAAACGGGCCTTCTTTTGGGAAGGGGCCAAAAGCTTCCCGACATTATTCGAGACATGAAGTGCGTGGTGGAAGGGGTGGCCACGGCTAAGTCGGCTTATCTCTTGGCAAAAAAACATGCCGTAGACATGCCCAACACAAAACATATTTATCTTATCCTCTATGAAAACCTCCCCCCCTCCGAAGCCCTTAAAGGAATTCTTTCCCGTGCCCTCAAAGATGAGATGGAAGGGATTGAATGATCTTGTTTTTAGAGCAACTTATGGCCCTTCGTGGCGATAAGGACAATATTCTTTTAAAATTATATGACTATTTCCCTCTACAGAGTCATGGGCCCAAGTCTAGGGTTTTCGCGTATGATCGGTTTTGGAGTTGCGACACCCAAACCTCAACATCCTCATGCTCCTGTTTATTTTTTGCCCTACGGATCTCTTAGACTTTCAAAACTTGAGGAGGGGTATCACGACCGGTCCCCCCCCATTCATTTCGAGCCTCCTTCTTCGCCGATAGAAATGCATTCTCCCAATCTATTTCCATGGTGGGAACAAATCCCCAATGACGAAGAAGGTGGTTTAAAACCCGTTTATGGCAGTAAAGCCAAGCATTCTCACCCAAACAACTTCGATGTACGGCCCGTTCCTGATTCCGTTTCTTGGGAGCGTCTGAACTTAGCGCTGGGGCAGGAAGAACGCATGGTTTTGTTAGGGCAGTATCTTTTTGAGTTGTTTCATTATGGCCTGGAGGGGGGGATCACGCGGACTTTGGATGAAATTGCTGCCACCATACCCCGCCCTGAACAAGAACCATTACCCGAAGTTCGCCCAACCACTTTTTGGAAAGATATGGAAGAACATCTTCGCATCATCCATGAAAATTTAGGTTTGTTGGATGACGCTGTAGAACAAGTCTACGATAGGCAACAACGATTCATTCTCATCGCTCTTGAAAACACATTTTCCCGATTGAGTTGGACAAAAAAATTAAGGTTAATCTCCAATGTTGCTCGATTCGGATTTGCTCTTAAAGCTCTCGATGCTTTTTTGGAGACCCTAGGACCGTGTCCCTATCAGCAAGAGCTTGTAAATGTAAGGAATAGGGTGAACACGTGCTATTTAACCAAAGGGGTTTTTGATCCACTGTATGCCATGATGAAAGATTTATTGCGGGAGGATGCCCCTCTTATGGAACAGGTGGCACAAAATCATGGGGATGTGCCCGCCGACTGCGAAGATAAATGGCGGGAGATCGAAAGAGGTTTTGCAGAATTCATTTGTGGCTTACTTCCCGATGAACCTTGTTCGCTTGAGGCTTATCGTCCTTTTTCCCGCTGGGGGATCATTTTTAGGGACGAAGTTGAAAGCACCTTTTATTTCCCCCTTTATATCGAATGCCTCCTTGTGGTCATGGCCAAGCATCGTCCCCATTTTGGAGAAAGAGAATTGGATCTTGTTTTAGGATTGTTGGATGTTCATGAATCAATTTATTCTACCCCGGATGTTTTTGCCCATCCTCTTGAAGTGGAACCCTATGGAAATGAGTTTTCCTGGCACACCCGTTTTCAAGATTATTCCCGTGTTCTCTGGGTAGGGATAGGGGATCGAGTGCGGATAACTTTGGATGTTTTAGCCTGGATCCGAAAACGAATTCAGGGCAAGGATTTTGGGACATTGGAAGCGATTTTTGATAAAAGGATGGAAACGCTCAGGTTGCGATATGAAGAATCCCTGCAATTTTATGAGAGAACGCTGGTTGGACGTGTTGGCTCGCTGGAAAAATTGCGTTTAAGGGCGCTTTTCGCCGTAGATGAGAATGTTTCAGATGAAACAGGACGCGATCTTATGGAACAAATCATGATTCACGGAGCTATTTATCCAGATGAGGAAAGGAAGAACATCTTGGGCGGTATTCTTTTGGCCATGGCCTTTTTTCAAGGGAAAGGAGCTCTTCATTACATCATTCAAGCCTATGTTTTCCTCAATGGTCATGAAAAGGAATGGGCTTATCTGCATCGAAAGCTCAATCATTATTTTTGGGAATGGCTGTCTTATTTTGAAGAAAGGGAAGGTGCGAATCCAGCCCGGGATTTAACTCAATTTCTAAATATTGAAGCCCGGGGGTTTACTGTTGCGCAATCCGGCCTTTATCTTAGGGCGCTTTATTCTTTTTTTGCCCGTTATTTTGATGATGAAATATCACGACGAACTCTTCTGCCCCGTATTCGGACGCTTATGCAACAGCATAGTATTCCTGTCCCTCGTGTGCGCCGGTCTTAAAGAGGTGCCAAAATAACCATTGACGTTTCCCTTCCAATTTCAATAAGACTACATCTTTTTAAGGGGGGGTGTTTATGGTGGACTATGGAATTAAAGATAAAGTGGCCCTTGTGACGGGGGCTGCGGGGAATGGGTTGGGGCGGGCGGATGTTTTAGCCTTGGCTGAGTGTGGTTGCAAAATTGCCGTTATTGATGTGCGCCCATCGGATAAAACAATCAAAATGGCCACGGATAAAGGGGCCCAAGCCAAGGGTTATGTGTGTGATATTTCGAAGATGGAAGAGGTTTCGGCCACGGTTCAAAAAATTAAGGAAGAACTTGGACCCGTTCAGATTCTTGTCAACAATGCCTCCATTTTAACGACGGTGGGCATGTTTTTAAGCATTCCCGTTGAAAAATGGAATCGGGATGTTCAGGTTAATTTAATTGGGACGGCCAATGTAAGCCGTGCCGTATGGCCCCACATGGTGGAACAAAAATGGGGGCGCATTGTGATGATGGCTTCCATTGCAGGCACCATGGGAGGGTTGGGGCAAACAAGTTATTCTGCCACCAAGGCTTCGGTCATCGGTTTGGGGAAATCTTTGGCGCTGGAAGGCGCACGCTACAATATTACCGCAAATATTGTGGCCCCCGGTGTGATCAAAAGTCAGATGGCCATGGAAGGGTTGCGCGGCGACATGCTTGAACGCATGAAAGAAGCCACCGCCATGCGGCGTTTTGGTGAAACACGGGAATTGGCCGATGTTGTCACTTTTTTGTGTTCCGAACGTTCAAGTTACGTCACGGGGCAGGTGTTTCAGGTGGATGGGGGAATGGGGTTGTTTGTATTTTGAGGTAGGGGCGACATTCATGACGCCCGTATTGTGGGCGCAATAAATTGCTCCCCTACATATATTTTTATGGATCTTCAAGACGAAATAACAGACTGGACCAAGCAGGTTGAAAAGGGGGGGCATGATATTTTTGAAAAGGCCCTTACCTGGAACCTGGTTGAAATGATCGAACAAACAGGGCTCTATCCCTATTTTCAAGCCTTGGAAGAAAATCAGGGTCCGGTTGCGCGCTATAAGGGGAAGGAAGTGGTGATGTTGGGGTCCAATAATTATTTGGGCTTGACCACTCATCCCAAGGTTCGCGAAGCCTCAATCGAAGCCATCAAAAAATATGGAACCGGGATGACGGGTTCCCGTTTTTTAAATGGCACCTTGGAAATCCATCACGAACTCGAAGAAAAACTTGCCAAATTTTTGGGTAAAGAAGCGGCCCTGGTTTTTACAACAGGGTACCAGGCTAATTTGGGAATGCTGACAGCCCTTGTGGGGAAAAATGCAGTGGCTGTGGTTGACCGCTTTGCTCATGCCAGTATTCACGATGGATGCCGCCTCATGGATGGGGAAACCATCAAGTGCAAACATAACGATGTGGCCGACATGGACCGGATTTTATCCGAAATTCCTGAAGACAAGGGGCCCATTGTTTTTGTCGATGGAGTTTACAGCATGGAAGGTGACTTGGCTCCCCTGCCTGAAATGATCGCCGTGGCCAAAAAACACAAAGTACGCATCGCCGTTGATGATGCCCATGGTTTGGGTGTGCTGGGGCCGGGAGGGCGTGGAACAACCCATCATTTTGGAGTTCAGGATCAGGTCGATTTAATCGTGGGAACTTTTAGCAAAAGCTTGGCCTCTACCGGTGGTTTTGTGGCCGGAGACAAAAAAATCATCCACTTCATCAAACATTTTGGCCGCCCCATGATTTTTTCAGCGTCGCTGACTCCTTCTTGTACAGCCGCAGCCAGCG